>DVEF01000038.1 GCA_015295805.1 Geminocystis sp. M7585_C2015_104
ACTAATGGCAAACAGGTAAATGTAAAGCAAAATGAGAGGGATGAATGGCAGATAGGATTTCATGATTCTCTGAGTCAACCCCCACTGAGGCAAAAAAATCATAATCATCCAGAGGGGAATTACATATAAATTAGCCAAACTAAATAAAAGATTTAACTCCATTATTCACCTCATAGAATTGGCAATCAATTTGGGCGTCTTCGGCTGTCTTGTTTGATGGCAACAGACTGTGGTGGGAGTAGCAATACAATCAAAATACCCGTCGGCTGGTTAATGGTTAAAAAGTTGGCTGACTACAGCCAGTGAGTGGTGGCGGATGACTGTATGTAGTTGTTTAGGGAATATTTCTTGGCAGACACCACTTGTGATGAATGGAGGTGGAAAAGACATCTCCGGTTGTTTTATTTGGTAGCAGGCGGTGGGAAGGCCAATAAAATGAATTGTTAGACGACTAACGGGGAAATAGAAACTGGTTGGCGGCAGACTACTAGGCTGGTTAGTAGAGTTAAAGTGAGTGGTGGCGGCTATTATTCCCAAGGGTAAATAGATGCATATAGTTAGTCTTGGGGTTTTAGCTTGTTATATCACAAATCCGTCTCCGATACCATTAGCAAAAATAGGTTGTGATGGAGAGGCAAACAAATGAATGGCTAGAAAAAAGATGTATCTTTCAGTTAAATGTTAGTTTGGTTTACCCTAGTTGACTAGACACACATTTTGATTTGATGGGAGTGCCAAAAAAAATAAATAAATTACTACAAAGCAGGGAGGAAACAGGAATAGATATTGTCAGCTAGTGGTAGATTGTTATTGGCAGACAGAGATAATGGTAACGGGTGGGTAGGGGTAAGAAATAGCTAAACTTAGCTTCAGCTAGCCTGTCACAATAAGGGGAAAGGGATTGTGAGAAATGTGACGAGTTAACCACAACACACAAGCCAACACACAACAGGGGGGTAAAAACAGCAGGGTGATGGCATACTAACTTTCATGGTAATTGGCAGACATTGGCTGTGGAGAAATACATACCGGCTGGCTTGTTAACAGAAACCACTGGTGGCAGCTACACAGGTGTATGATTTTGTTGAATTGGGGTGGAATATTATTAATGTGGTTATTTGTGGGAATACTCTTGATAGACTGGGGTTGTGGCGGGGGTGTGAGGGAGTAAAGGCTGTATGGAATTGGCTTTAACAATATACCAGCGTAGATGTCAACAGGCAGACAACTGGGGGGTATATGTTTTAGTTGTTGGTAGAATGCCAGTTTTAGGCTTTGCTAAAGACAAGTTTTTAGGCAGACGCTATTGAGGCAAGTGAATTATTACACTACCAGCCGAAAAATATGATATGGGATGGTGGTAGACTGTCAGTAGATGATTGATAGACAGACACCAATGGTGGCTATGCCCACAAAAAGACAAGTGGGGGAAAATAGATACTGTTAGCCTTTGGCATAAATGGATGGCGGTGGGAATAATATCGGTAGGTAGGTAGCAGTGACGATGGAAGTTTTAGATTGGGGTGTTAATGGATTGTGAGGGGGATATCAACAACGGGCAAACCACTGGGGGGAAAATGTATATTGTTAAAGGAGGTGTCTAGTAAAAAAAAAGCTTTGGTGAAGATGCCAGTGAAATGGGAAACTAAAATACAATTGGGGAGAATGCATACTTACTAGCCTATGACATACTCTTGTTAGTATACAGAAGGGATTTAGAGAGCAAACAGATGAAATAAAATCAATTAAACTGGAAGAATGGGCATTAGGCATGGGAAGCTATTGGCAGACTTTTGTTGTTGTAATGGCTTGTGGCGGATTTTAGTGGTGGGTTACAAGAAGAGACATTGTTGACAGTGAATGGTGGTGGTGGCAGCCTTAGTGGAGAAAGGTGTTTTTGTTTTACTGATAGACAGGCGGAGGTAATGGCATTGTTAAAGGAAGTTAAGACAAGTAACGGGGGAATAGATATTTTCGTGATGGCAATAGGTAGTCATTGGGGTGTATTGTCAGCCACTGCTTGGCATGCAGGCATAGGTGGGAATGGATATGTCAGTAGTCTAGGGAAAGTAGATAGATAATAAGTAGACATGGCTGTTTTCAGCCACTGCCAAAGACTGTGGTGGGTGTAATAGTAATCCTAAGGGAATATATTTTGTTAGCTACCCGTTGACAGGCATTGTTTGTGGATAGCAATAGTAGTATTGAATAATAAATAGACGAGTTGAGGGGAAGTTGTGGTGGTGTTATTTAAGAGTCAGTGATATAACCTACAGTGGCGGGGGGTTGTGTTGAGGATACCAAGGGGTTGATGAGGGAGTGAAAAAAAAGACGCATTGTAGCTGTGTCGGATTGAAGAGATGGTTTTGTTGTGACATTTTGACAGGGGTAGTGGGGGGGAAAAAGGGTAAGCAGATGGATATGAAAAAGGGGGATTATCTTGGGAATACTGGTTTTGAAGATGCTTTAGAGAAACATAAGTTTAAACGGCAAATAGCCTTTTGATAGAGAGGTGTTTGAGAGGATAGCTAAGTGGTATTGGCATGGATAAGGGGTGTGGATGGGGAAGGGGAATTAAATGACTTCCTCCTTATGTCTTTTCGTATAAATCTGTGTTACATAATTTTATACAATAACGATTTCACTTTGGGGATTGGGTTTTTGATGTATTTACGACAAGAAAGGGAATTTATTTAGAAAAATTTATGTAGTATGCTGTACCTTAAAGATGGGAAAGGATTTGGAAATATAGTCATTAATGCTGGCATTCAAACATATTTCTCTGTCTTTTTTTCCCATGGCGTTGGCAGTGATGGCAATGATATATGGCTGGTGGAAAAGATTTTTACGAATATAAAGTGGCTTCTAAAATATCCATCAGTGGCATTTGTATGTCCATTAGGACTAATTGATACTGTTTTGTTTCCACGGCGGCAATAACTTCTAAACCGTATTATCACATATCTGCATTCAATCCCAGTTTTTGCAGAGTGGGTAAGGCTACCCTACTCATTGACATTGACTTTGTTGTCTTCTGCTGGGAGAATAAGACACTTAAGGATATTGGGTTTTAATAAGGAAGTCATCACTACTTTGGAAAAACAAGAGGTTAAAATAAAAAGTTAAACCCCCTCATTGATTTCACAAGACGTTTACTAGTAACTAAACCTAAACCTGTGCTTCCATATCTGCCAGAAGTAAAGGCATCCACCTGGTAGGAGGGTTGAAAAAGACGCTTCATTCTATTTCTGTTTCTACCACTGTTTCTACCACCTGCTTGCCATCTAGGGGTTGCATCCCCCTGAAAGTGACGAGGAAGTTGAGGATTATATTGATAGCCAAGCCGTATCTGTCTTTCTTGTGTCTGGAGGGTAAAAAACGGATGACGTCTTCTACTGTTTCCAATAAAGAGATTTTGCCTCTAATTTTAGTTTCCCTGATTCGACTTTGGAGTAGTCGAGGATGTCATTGATAATAACCAGTAGATTCTTGCCATACTGACAAATGGTTTTCACATAATCCTCTTGTTGGAAAGTGAGGAGTGTTTCCACTAATAGGTGTACTGGTTTCATGACTCATGATGGCAAGAAATTAACTTTTTGCCCTATTTGCTAATTGCATTTCTTTTTTTTTTGCTTTTTTTTTGCCTCTTCCAACTCCTGGTTTTGCAAGGCTAGTTGTTGTAGTTTTCTTTCCTCTTTGGATGGCAAATTTGTTCAGGCAATAGAAATTCCCAACTGTAATGCCACCGCTTTTAGTGATTCTATCTCTTCTCCTGTATAATTGTGGGTGTGTTGACAATAAATCAACGCGATACAACCATTAGCTATTCCCCGGTAAAAAGTACCACATATCAACAGGGATTTAAAATGCAAAAAATTAAGCCAATTCCGATTAGACAGCGACTGCAAGAAGGGATTGAATACCAGACTGTTTTCTATACAACAAGTCTTGCCCTACATATTCGGAAACACAAACTATTCTCTCTGGCATTCTATAACCCTTTTCTTTGGCACAGGCAAAGATGGGAGTTTTATGTACTGCTAGGATTTTTCCATATTCCCGGCAGCATTGGTGAATATTTCTTCTGGATTAACACTCTGAAGAGTTTTGTCTGTTATTTTCCTTAACAAAATACTTTTATTAAGTTGTTTTTGTAATTATTGGTCGGTGCGGATGTGCTAGTCTATATTAGTGCCAGAACCAATATAAACCATAAAATTGCCCGCAGCATCGTAGCGGGGAATATCCACTTCCAAAAGCCAATAGTGTCTGCCGAGGGTTATTGGAAACTTTTATGGCATGACTGCAGGTATAAATCCACATCACTGGGGTGGATGCGGTTTATCCAGCCGCCATTGGTTTCTTCTGTGGGGGTTTTGCCTATAAAATCCAACCGGGCTTTGTTAAGATAGATGCGGTTACTGTCTTTGTTAGCCAACCATATTAAAACCGGTGCGTTGTCTGCCATTGTCTGGAAACGTTTTCCACTCCCCTCTTTTAGTCTCTTGATAATGTCATTGGCAATGGCAAGGAATAACTGTTTCCCCCTTAAAACCAGTATTGACTGCCATCTCGACGACGATAGCTGGTTTGAAATGGGATAGTTTCCCTCCCCCTGAGAGAGGTTGTAACAGTTGACGAAAACTAGTCTCATGGAATTGGGGTTTTATACTAGGGAAGGTCATTGTCAAAAAGGTATCTAAATCATAACCCAAACGCTAGCGCACTATGATTAGTATACTGAAACTTCCAACCCTCGATGGATTTTTTCTTCCATCGCCACTTTCTTACTCATATCCCTCAAAATGCTGGGAATGGAAATGGAGAGGGAGGTGGGAAATTCACTGCCATTTTTACGACGTCTGTTGTCTGCCACGCGTCGACTTTGCCTTGATTTGCTTTTTCAAATTCTTCCACATGGCGACTATGTGCCTCAATATAACGTTCGGGGATTAATATGTCTAGGGATTTGCCAATTATTTCTTCTGCTTTGCAGCCAAATATCTTTTCGGAGCCCTTTAAAGAGTATAATTTCTTGTGCCTCATTGATGGAGATAATAACACCACTGGCCACTTCTAGAATTCCCGTCAAGTTTGTCTGAGTATGTTGTAGTCGGGCCTAAGTTCTTTTTGAATTCAATTAATTCTCCCCTATAACGCCAATTGGCGCTTTGTAATTTCTCGGTGCCTTGGGCTACTTTTTCTTCCAGTTTTTTTGATATTCCCGTAATTGTTATAACAAAAATAAAATGGTAGCCTGTTGAATGCCAATGGCTAATTGCACACATAGTTGTAATTCAATTTCTTCTTCCAGCCATTTGCGAGGTTTTTGACAATCATGGATAGTCAGCAATCTCCACAACCATCTGAAAACCGATGGGGAAATCTTGAAAACAATAGGAGATAGATTTGTCTACCACAACGTCTTGGACAATTTGTGGTTGCCGGCGGGAAGGGGTTTGCGGGTATTCATTTCCGATAGACAGACAATACTCACGGATGGCTTCTACGGCTATGTAGTGGTTAGCGATATCTTATAGACAGTAGACGATAACCCTATCGGCGGATAACAGCAGCAAGAATTCATCCACCGTGGTTTGAAGGATAGTATTTAAGTTTAGAGAATAACGAGTTTTTAGGACAAGGAAAGCGATTAGTTTACCTGGTGGCGGATTTGAGATTTTGTTTTTGTTGTGCCAACAGTTGTCGTAATAAAAAGGTTTTCTCGGTTTGTAAGACTTCCACCCATTTTTGCAACACTTGAATCATCCCCTTTCTGTAAATCTCCTGCTTCATCTGCCACCACCCACTGGAGGGCGGAATCCATTTTCGGACATAATGAGATTGGCATTCCAGAGGGTTTCTTTCAGGGTGGTTGTCATCACCTCTGCAGCAGTTGTTTGACTGAAATTGTATTGTAAACTATATCTCTTATAATGCCTATGGGGTTGGAAGTTTTTCTGTCCGTTTCTTCGCCCATTACGACACAACTGAAGCGATTTTTACCCAAAAGAAGTGACAATTTCTCTCAGCCTCTGATGGGGATAGCAGTGGACTACGTTTCGTCCCAGTTGAAGACTGCTTCTAGTAGTGAGGTGGTGATTCCCAACACTTCCTGCTTCTCATGGACAATGGGGAGATGACGGATTTGGTATTTCTTAAGAACATCATTTCCTCGGCGGGTAATTTAATTAATTCTTTCGTAATTACCCGGGCAACGGTTATTTTTTCTAGGGTTAACATTTTGGTGGAAAATCTAACTATGTCCCTTTCTGTTGCCAGGCCCACTAGCTGGTTTTAATTCATTACGAGGGCAAAACTTATTTCCTTTCCCCCCGTTTTTTGCTATCAAAATTCCATTGTTATTGGTCTGGATTTATAAGAGGAAAACCTGATTTTAAACTATTACTAAAACCTATGATAAAACGTTGCAAATTCTGTTATAATAACCATCATTTTGAGGCATATTTCTGATTTTAATATAGCCCTATTGCCTGATTTTTAAACCTCATTCAAACTGCCACAGTTGTGTAATTTTTTCTGTCTATTGTCGGCTAGATCCAGTTTTTTTCGACTTTCTTGGTAGTGAATGGAAAGATTAAGAAAAAAGATTATCGCCACGAGGCGTCAAATAATTCTCCCCCAGTGGTTATAACTCGGGGGTGTTTGTATGTGGTGAGAGGAAATCAAGATAGAGGGGCTTATTGAGTTTTAAATTGTACAACAATACCGTGCCCCTATTGGTAGTTATAATGCTTGATTTTCTCCTTTATTTACTTGAGTTACACGGCGCACATTCAATACATCAGAGATATTTTTGATTCTGGTAATAGCTTCTGTAAACTGTCTATAGTCTGTAACATCAATGGTGAGGGAGATAATGGCGGGTTTGCCGGCATGGGTTTTAACGGAGGCGTGGCTGACATTGATGTTTAAATCACTTAGCCTCCCTAGTATATCTCTGAGGATGCCCACCCTGTCAATGGTTTCAATTACTATGTCTACGGGGTAAGTTAGACTACGACGGGGGGTGTCGTTTTTATAACAATTCCAAGAAACGGGGATAAGTCTTTCAGGTGGTATGTTTTGAAGATTAGGACAATCCCGATGATGAATAGAAATACCGCGGGTATTGGTAACGACACCAATAATATTTTCTCCGGGTAGAGGTTTACAACAGCCAGCAATGTGATATAACAACCCTTCGATGCCAGAGATAGGGTATTTGCCATTATCTTCCTGGCGGTATTCCCTATTAGCAGTGCCAGTGAAGGAGGTGTCGGCAAGTAGTTGGGATTTATCCGACTGGGATTGTTTATTTTCTTCCCTGAGACGATTGATAACCTGAGTACAAGTTATCTCACCATAGCCCAAGGCTGCCAACAAGTCGTCTACCTTTTGAAAATTGAATTTTTGGGCTACCCGCTGCATTATATCAGATTTTAAAAGAGACTCTAGCCCCGCATTGCCCAATTCTCTTTCTAATAATTCCCGTCCTCGGTTAATATTTTCTTCCCGATGGTATTTTTTGAACCACTGACGTATACGGTTTCTGGCGGTGGGGGTGACAACAAAGTTTAGCCAATCGAGACTTGGATGACTGTTATTAGAGGTGATGATTTCTACTATATCCCCATTTTGCAACGGCTGATCCAGGGGTGACCATTTGCCATTGACCCTGGCACCCTTCATGTGGTTTCCTATTTCACTGTGGATATGATAGGCGAAATCTACTGGTGTTGCCCCTCTGGCCAAAGCAATTACATCCCCGTTGGGAGTGAAAACATAAACATCGTCGTCGAAGAGATTTTCTTTCAGGTTGTCCACGTATTCTTGTGCATCTTTTAAGTCTTTTTGCCAGTCCAATAGTTGTCGCAGCCAGGTAAATTTTTGATCTATTTGTGACCAGCGATTGGAATTAGAATTTCCTGCCTCTTTGTATTTCCAGTGGGCAGCAATTCCATATTCTGCTATGTAGTGCATTTCCAGGGTCCTAATTTGGATTTCTAGGGGACGTCCATTGGTGTTAAATACAGTGGTGTGGAGAGACTGGTATAAATTAGGTTTGGGCAAGCCGATGTAGTCTTTGAACCTACCAGGGATAGGACGAAAAGCGTCATGGACAACGGCTAGGGCGCGATAACACTCCTCTTTAGTATTAACAATAATTCTTACGGCGGCAATGTCATAAATCTGGTCAAATTCCTTATTCTGACGTACCATTTTCTGGTAGATGCTATAGAGGTGTTTTGGCCTTCCCTTTATTTCGATAGGGTTAATTCCAATTTGCTTCAAACGTTCGGCAATAATTCTGATCACCTGTTCGATTCTTGCTTCTCTCTCCGCTCTTTTTTCTGCTACTAAATGTTTGATGGTATTATAGGCTTCTGGCTCAAGATATTTGAAGGCTAAATCCTCTAGTTCCCACTTAAATTGCCATATACCTAAACGATTGGCTAAGGGGGCAAAAATATCTCTAGTTTCCTGGGCAATTTGACGTTGTTTTTCTGGAGGTAAAAAATCAAGAGTGCGCATGTTATGTAATCTGTCGGCCAACTTGACAAGAATGACTCTTATGTCTTGAGCCATAGCCATAAACATGCGGCGGAAATTTTCGGCCTGTCTCTCGGTTTTACTAGAAAAATTAAACTTAGATAATTTAGTTACCCCCTCTACTAAACGACGGACATTTTTGCCGAACATTTCCTCTATTTCTTCTAGGGTAGTGGGGGTATCTTCTACCACGTCATGCAACAAGCCTGCGGCAATCATTTCACTATCTCCCCCCAAATCTCTTAGTAATTCCGCAACGGCAATGGGGTGCGCAATGTATGGCTCACCGGATTTTCGGAATTGTCCCTCGTGGAGGGAATAGGCAAATTGGAAGGCACGACAAATGAGATTATTATCCTGGTTGTTTTGGTCTCCCAGCAGACACTCATTCAACCAGTCCGGGATTTTTACATTGTATTTAACGGCTGGGGTTGCCGTGTTGTCTTTTGTTGTTTGTTGGGTTGTTAGAGTGGTGGGACTCATAACTTTTCCTCTTTAGTTACTCAATTTTTTAGGTATAATTATTCGGTGACAGTAGGACTTTAAATCCCTTTGAAAATGGTGGCCAATAAGCCTAGTCCACCCGATTAACCCCCCTCGGTTTTGGGTGGTTTTGTTGGCAACTGTCGTCTTTTTTCGTCTTTTTTTTTGGAAACGCCAACATCCCCGATTACCTTCTTTTTTTTCCCGATAATCGGGTGGTTGTTTTCCTGTTAGTATTTTCCTACTTTAAGGGCTCATGCCCGAGTTAGATTAGTTTATTCAATTGTAGCTCAGTTTTGTATAAATGTTGCCTAAGTCACAGAGAGAAACAGTAGAGGAATGGCTGAAGTTGGCCCAACAGTTCCAGACAACCCTGAATGGCCGCCAGGAGAGAACAATGGTAATGAAGCAGTGGGAGGAACTAAAACAACAGTTCCATAGCCGAATTCTTCCCCTGACGGAAAATCCGCGTTTACTGGCCTGGGTAAGGGAAACTCATCGCCTTCTAAGAATCCTGGACACTCAGCTTCTCTTCTGGACCTCTGCCCGGGGGGAAGAGAGCCAACGACGTCATATGGCTATTTTTCAACAACTCCTCCAACAGCTTTTGACACTCACTCCCCCTCTGTAACTTTTTGTACTACTAAGCTCTCGGGCTACAAAAAGGAATTAAAGTGAAAAAATGGGAAAAATTTTCTGGGAAAAACTATTGACAAATCGAAAAAAAAAGGGTATTTTTTCTAATAGTAGCAAGGACAGTGGGGTATTCTGACCAAAATTGGCCAGTAGGTATAAATACACCCCCACTTTGGGGTTTGGGTAACTTAATAGGGGTGGAAGTAGAAGGCAAGGGCGATGATAGTATAAGTGGCTAATAGGAGTATCCCCTCCAGCCAGTTGCAATTGCCGTCGGCACTGATGGAATTGGCGATGAGGACAGCAACGGCCACCGCCACCAGTTCAAAGGGGTTGAAGTTCAAGTCCATGGGTTGTCCTATCAGCCAGCCGACGATTACTAGTACTGGCGCCACAAATAGGGCGATTTGCAGACTGGAGCCAACGGCTACGGAGACAGATAGGTCCATTTTGTCTTTGATGGCGACAGTAATGGCGGTAGCATGTTCAGCAGCGTTGCCGATAATGGGCAAAAAGATTACTCCTGTGAATAGGGGCGACAGTCCTAGACTTTCTGTGGCTGCTTCTAAGGAGTCTACCAGAAGTTCCGATTCTACTGCCACCCCGACTGTTACCAGGAAGAGGATAAGTGTCCAAAGTGCTAGACTTGGTTTTTTTTCTAACCCCTCCTCTTTCACTTCTATGTCCGCCTCCGCTACCTGGTATAGGTAGGAGTGGGTTTTCATGGAAAACAGTAGGCTTAACAGATAAACGGAAATTAGTACTATTGCCACCGCCACTGATAGGGCTTGCATGGTGGTGGGGGGGATGCCGTCGGAGGTGAAGGCTACGGCGGTGGGGAGGAGAATGGCAATTACTGCCAGAGTCATGGTGGAAGCGTTTAGACGTGCCACACTGGGTTGGAAATTTTGTTCCTTGTAACGGATTCCTCCCAAAAACATGGCAAATCCCATTACTAAAAGCAAATTTCCTATTATTGACCCAGTCAGTGTGGCTTTTACTACCTGTATCAATCCGCTTTTAAGGGCTACAATGGCCAATATCAGTTCTGTGGCATTGCCGAAGGTGGCGTTTAACAAACCGCCTATATTTGGCCCTGTTACCAGGGCTATATTTTCTGTTGCTTCCCCCATGTATGCTGCCAGGGGTATAATTGCCAGAGCTGCACTAAGAAAAACTATGGTTTCATTCCAGTGGAAATACTCGGCTGCGAGGGAGACGGGAATAAAGGCCAACAACAGGGCAAAAATTTGATTCTTATTCATACCTTTTACCTTTTCTGTCACCGGCATTGTAGCAGTTTTATGCCAATCTTACAATATCTCTTCTTGGCCAATATTGTTAACTCTATTTTCTGGTTATGCCAAGGCCTTTTTTTTTTACATTTTCCGGTGCAACTCTGAGAAGGTTTAGGATTTTTTTTCGAACCTATACAATTTCCAGTTATCCGCTGATGTAAGCCCTGCCTGGGGTTTTACTATAGGAAAATGGGAGGATTTGTTGCAGCATTTTTAGGGTATAATAATCGGGATAGTAGAGATAGGTATGCTAATGAAAATACTACTAATAAGTAACGGCCATGGCGAAGATTTAAACGCTAGTTTAATAGGGGAAAAGTTGCGCGTTTTAGACTCCAGAATCGAGATAGACGCGTTTCCCATTGTAGGAATTGGAGAGAGCTACATTAGGAGGAATATACCCATAGTTTCTCCCGTCAAAAAAATGCCTTCTGGTGGCTTTATTTATCTCAATCCTATTAATCTTTTCAAAGACTTGTCCGCCGGACTTATTCTCCTTACCCTAAAACAGTTAAATGCCCTATACGGAATTAGGGATAACTATGACTTTGTGGTATCAGTAGGGGATACTGTTTCTCTACTGTTTGCCTATATGAGTGGCAGAGGATTCGTGTCGTTTTTAGTATCATATTCCAGTCACTACGAGGGGAAATTGAGACTATCTCCTTTGGATAGATTCATCCTCAATTCTTGCCGTTGTTTCCAAGTATTTACCAGGGATAAGTTTACTGCAGAGGATTTGACTAGACAGGGCCTAAAAAAGGTTTTATACGAGGGTTATCCCATTCTGGATACAATCAGCCAAAAAACTAACCTAAAACACCCCTCTAAAAAGATGGTAGCCCTGCTGCCGGGTAGTCGTTTACCTGAGGCTTTAGATAATCTTGCTATCCAACTGAGGGTGTGTGAAATTTTAGTAGAAAGATATGGGGCAGCCTGGCAGTTTTGTGGAGCAATAGTGCCCAGCATAACTGATGGTTTGCTTTCTGAGTTAGCAGAGAGGATAAAATGGGAATACACTCCGGGTAAGTTAAGAAAAAAAGGGGTAGAAGTGGGAGTTTATTATGAGCTATTTGGGGATATAATTAGCCAGTGTGATGTGGCGATTGGCATGGCTGGAACTGCAGTGGAACAAGCAGTAGGAATGGGGAAGCCTGTGGTACAAATTCCCGGTAATGGTCCTCAGTTTACCTATCGTTTTGCCGAGGCTCAACAGCGTTTGTTGGGACTAAATGTATTGACGATAAAACCTTACTTAAGTTTAGAAAAAAGGTGTGAAGAAGCAGCGGAAAAGATAAGCTCTATAGTTAATGATGAGGTATTTTTGAAGAAATGTGCGGAAAATGGCAAGGAGAGAATTGGGGAAGCGGGAGGTTCAACAAGAATAGCAAAAAGAATTTTAGCTTTGCTCAATAACAGTTGAATACTATAATAATTTATCCATTTAGCAAGAGGGAGAACAAATATGTTCGAATGGAGGGTAATTGAAGGAGGGATAACAGCCCCAAAGGGGTTTAAATCATCAGGGATAGCAGCAGGTTTGAAAGCCTCGGGGTTGCCAGATTTGGCCCTAATTTGGTCAGAAACTGAGGCTATTGCCGCGGGGGTTTTTACCACCTCTGCCGTAAGGGCAGCCTGTGTAGATTATTGTCGCCAAAAATTACAAAAAAAGGCCACCGCTAGGGCAATTTTATGTAACTCTGGACAGGCAAATGCGGCAACGGGAAAACAGGGATGGGAAGACGCCCTAACATGTGCCTCGGCTTTGGCTCAAACTCTTAGAATTGATGCTGACAGCATCCTGTTAGCCTCTACAGGGGTGATTGGCGAGAGAATCAAAATGGATGCCCTCCTACGGGCTATACCACGTCTGGTGGCGGAGTTATCAGAAAATGGCAGTGAGGCGACGGCAAGGGCGATTATGACTACTGATTTAGTACCTAAGTCTATTGCCCTGGAAACCACCATCGACAACCGCCCAGTGCGTATCGGCGGCATTGCCAAGGGCTCGGGGATGATTCACCCCAATATGGCCACCATGTTAGCATTTATCACCTGTGATGGGCTAGTGTCTACTCAACTGTGGCAGAAAATGCTAAAACACGCAGTGGAGCTTAGTTTCAATCAAATTACAGTGGACGGGGACACTAGCACCAATGATACCGTAATTGCCTTGGCCAATGGACAGTCTCGCACCCCCACCATCACCCAATTGGACGAAAATGGCCTCAAATTACAGGCTTTGCTGACCGAAGTATGTCAGTATTTAGCAAAAGCTATAGCAAGAGACGGAGAGGGGGCAACCTGTCTTATTGAGGTGGAGGTGAGTGGCGCGCCAGATGACGCCGCCGCCAGACAAATTGCCCGCACCATTGTGGGCTCAAACCTAGTAAAGTCGGCCGTTTTCGGTCGTGATCCCAACTGGGGCAGAATCGCCGCCGCTGCCGGCAGGGCCGGTGTTCCCTTTAATCAGGAAGACTTGAAGATACAACTAGGTGACATAGTTCTTATGGAGAAAGGGCAACCTCTAAATTTTGACCGCCTCTCTGCTAGTGGGTATCTCCAACAGGCTGCCAGGGGGGAATATCTCAAAACTGATACTGTCCTTATCCGTGTATCCGTAGGTAATGGAACTGGAGTAGGCAAGGCCTGGGGTTGTGACCTTAGTTATGATTACGTAAGGATAAATGCGGAATACACTACCTAACTCATACCATCTAGCGACGACGGGGGATGTCATAGCGGAAAAAGTCATAGGCAGCAAGGGTGGCGGGAAAAATAGCCCTAGCCTCCGCTACTAAATCTTTCATTTGGATAGGGTTGCCAGGGGCATAACGGGGGCTAAAATGGGTTATAATTAGTTGTCTCACCCCAGCCGCCAATGCCACCTGTGCTGCCATGGTGGTGGTAGAATGTAGTTTTTCGAAGGCCATGGGGGCGTCTTGGTGAGCAAAGGTAGCCTCATGGACCAGCAAGTCCGCATCTCTAGCCAATTCTACCGCATTATCACAGTAGATGGTATCGGTGCAGTAGACGAACTTACGTCCTATTTCTTTAGGGCCACAAAAGTCCTTGCCTACAAACACCCTACCGTCTTCTAACACAATGGTTTCCCCAGCCTTTAGTCTACCATACAAGGGCCCTGGGGGGATGCCTGCCTTTTTCGCCTTTTCCACATTAAAGGGGCCAGGACGGTCTTTTTCTGCTACCCTATAACCATAGGTGGTAACTCGGTGTTTTAGGGGGAGACAGGTGACGGTGTATTCTGCATCTTCGTAGATGAGCCCTGGTTCTACGGTGTAGATTGTAACACCATAAGGAAAAGAGGTGTAAGAGTACTTCATACAGGCTTTTAGATAGGGCTCAATGCCGGGGGGGCCGTATATTTCGATTTTTTCCGCATGAGCCCCTAACCCACAACTAGCTAGTAGCCCCATTAAACCAAAAATATGGTCCCCATGCATGTGGGTAATGAAAATTTTTTTTATTTGCGATATTCTTAGGTCGCTACGGAGGAATTGATGTTGGGTGCCTTCTCCACAGTCAAATAACCAGATTTCTCCTCTTTGCAGTAATCTCAGGGCCACTGCAGACACATTCCTAGTTTTAGTGGGCACCCCCGAACTGGTGCCTAAGAAAGTCACTTCCACTATTTTGTACTACTAATATACCTAAGAATTAGACTTATTAGCCTATAATACCACTACTCCAGGCCAGGACGTTTTTTGGGGAGAGGGTGGAGCCGTTCTAGTTTTCGCAACCACAGACCGCTAGCTACTGCTACAATGAGAGATAACCAGCCTGTGAGGGGTTTTAGCAGTAAAAAGCCTCCTAAGGCGAACATACTGCCAAAAAGCAAAAACAGGGAGGCGATTACCTTCATCAGGTCCAGTGTCAGGTTTTGCAGAGGTGTTACGCCAGTGGCTAGCTGTTGTTTTCGCCAGCCTATTCCGGCAGGGCGCACTCGCAGGTAGAATTGGTTGAGGGTTTCTTCTGACTCGGGGGGTGTAAGATACATAGCCGTAATCCAGACAACGGCGGTAAGGAGGGAAATAGTAATCAGTCTCCAGCCAAAGTCTGTGGGGAAAAGATTGAGATTAGGGATGGAACTCAGTAGGCCTATAATAAAACCAGCCACCATGGCTGCTAATTCTGCGGCGGCGTTTATCCGCCACCAGTACCATCTCAGAATCAATACTAGTCCCGGGCCTGTACCAATGGCTATTACGAGTCGAAACACGGTGGCTACGTCTTGGGCAAAAAAGGCGGCTAAAGCCCCAAGAAACGTCACAATTACCGAGGCAATTCTCCCTACTAATACTAATTCTGCTTGGGAGGCTTGTGGGGAAATAAAGCGACGGTATAAATCATTGGTAAGATAAGATGCACCCCAGTTGATGGAGGTGGAAACTGTACTCATAAAGGCTGCCATTAGGGAGGCTACCACCAGCCCCAAAAGAAGGGGTGGCAGAAATTCTATCATCAACAGGGGATAGGCCAATTCTGGATCTTCTAGGTTAGGATAGACAACAATGGCCACTAAAGCCACTATAATCCATGGCCAGGTGCGGATTACATAGTTGAGGATATTGAAACACCAAGCAGCCTTTTCTGCCTCCTTCTCACTCCTCACAGACACCAGCCTTTGGATGAATTCCCCCCCTCCATCACTACGACGAAAACTCCACCATTGTACCAGTAGATAGGCAGCAAAAGTGCTTAAACTGATGCCAGCATTGTCTTTCAGGGGGAGGAAGGATAAAACGTCTATCTTGCTGTGGGCAGTTACAGCGGGGATTAACTGGTGGATACCGCCCACATGGTTGATGGCAAAAATAGCCACCACCATTGCACCCAATAAGGCTAGGAAAAATTGAAAAAAGTCAGTGACTACTACCCCCCACAGGCCGGAAAAACTGGAGTAGCCCAGCACTATAATACTAATTGCCACCACCGTCCACAATTTGCCATTGTCTCCTAACTGTAGTCCTAGACTTTCCCACAACTGGAGGGCAGCTATTACCTTCACCATGGCTAACATGGCATAGCCTATCCCAATACAGTTGATGGGCACAGCAAATAGAAAGGCTTTTGTAGCGCGTAAAATTGCGGCCATTTTACCCCCATAGCGGATTTCTGTCAATTCCGCATCTGTTAAAACCTCGGCCCTTCGCCACAGTCGCGCGAAAATATAGGTCATTACCACGTGGGTTATGGCAAAACTCCACCACTCCCAGTTGCCGGCTATTCCCCTCTTAGCTACTATGCCGCAGATGTATAGAGGAGTGTCAATGGAAAAAGTGGTAGCTGCCATACTAGTGCCGGCTAACCACCAGGGAAGGGAGCGTCCTGACACGAAAAAATCTTCTATACTTTTACTGGCACGTTTTGCTAACTTTATCCCCAGCCACAGGGTTATTACTAGATAGCAGATAACAACAATCCAGTCTATAATTTGCATGGATAAGATGCTTTTGTTTTCCTTTCCCTTGTCTACGATTATGGTGCTCTAATGGACTAATTTTCGACCTCTTTTTGTTAAAATGCTATCAGATGTCCTTTTATTGTCTATGGTTTGCGCTTCTTTGTCAATGATGGACTGAGCTACTTATAAAAGCCTATTGGTTTGGGGCGAGAAAACTGTCTACCCCTGCCTGGCCCCCTTGTGTCCCACTGAAATGGACTATCCTAAAGGTAAAAAAAGTCTAAAGGAAGGGAAGAGAAATAGTCCACAGAGCATAGATTAGATTATAAAAAACTAAAGACAGTCTCTAATTCACTCAGGTTAACAACTGAAATTTTATAGATGAATAATTTAACTCAAACTCCTAGGAAAAATTCTTTTAGCCTCACCACTCCCCTATACTACGTCAACGGTTTGCCCCATATCGGTAGTGCCTACACTACTATGGTGGCAGATGCCATTGCCCGTTGGCACCGTCTCCAAGGGCAAGACGTATTATTTGTAACCGGAAGTGACGAACACGGTCAGAAAATCCAACGCACTGCCGAGTCTTTGGGGGTGCCCCCCCAAGAACATTGCGATCGCATTGTGGCTAAATTCCGAGAATTGTGGGAAAAACTAGATATACAGTATGATCGTTTTAGTCGCACCACCGCCGCTAAACACGAGGCTATAGTAAGGGAGTTTTTCCAAAGAGTAAAGGCTAATGGTGATATATATCTTGCCCAACAAAAGGGGTGGTATTGTGTGGCATGTGAGGAGTTTAAGGAGGAAAAAGACATCACCGAAGACGGCTATTGTCTCATCCACCCCAACCAAAAAGTGGAATGGCGAGACGAGGAAAACTATTTCTTCCGTCTGTCTCGCTACCAGGAAGCCTTGGAAAGACTCTACGAAGAAAACCCCCAGTTTATCCAGCCAGAAAGCAGACGCAATGAGGTAATCAACTTTGTTAAACAGGGATTAAAAGATTTTTCCATCTCCCGTATAAACGTTTCCTGGGGTTTCCCTGTGCCAGACAATCCTACCCATACCATTTACGTCTGGTTTGATGCCCTATTAGGCTATGTTACAGCCCTTTTGGACGAATCTGACGAGCCCACCCTCGCCAATGCTACCAAAAAATGGTACCCCTTTGACCTCCACCTCATCGGCAAGGATATTCTCCGTTTTCATGCCGTATACTGGCCCGCTATGCTCATGTCCGCCAATTTACCACTGCCTAGACAGGTATTTGGTCATGGTTTCTTGACAAAGGACGGCAAAAAAATGGGCAAAAGTGTCGGCAACACCCTCGATCCCTTTGAGTTGGTGGCCAAGTACGGGACAGATGCCGTTAGGTATTATTTTCTCAAAGAAATCGAATTAGGGGAAGATGGTGACTTCAACGAGGTGAGATTTGTCAATACCGTTAATGCCGATTTGGCTGACGACTTAGGCAATCTCCTCAATCGTAGTCTTGGTATGTTGAATAAGTACTGCAAACAAGGAGTGCCTACCATCACCGGCAAGGACATACCCAACGACAACGAGGTTAAAAGCATAGTTGTCCTTCTGACAGACAAGATAGTTTCTGCCTACCAAAACTATCAATTATCTTTTGTGTGTAAAGAAATTTTAAATCTCATTAAAACCTGTAACCGTTATATTGATGAAAAAAAACCATGGAGTCTGTTTAAACAAGGTGAACAGGAGGAGGTGGAAAAAATCCTCTATGTAGTCTTAGAATCTGTACGTTTTGCCGCCTTTCACCTAGCTCCAGTCATCCCCAACATCAGCAACAAAATTTATCGACAACTGGGTTATTCTCTTGATTTCCATCAAAAGGACCTAGGAAAAAAAATAAATCTATCTTCCCACTCCCAATGGGGAGTCCTACCCTTAAATAGGGATTTACCCAAGGCAGAACCAGTTTTTGCTAAGGTTTCCTTGCCTGAAAATCCTACTAATTAAAGTAACCTTAATTCTATTTGGAGGTTTCGCAGGGAGAAAATATTGGCTGAGAGAGATATCTTTTACAAAAAAACAAGAAAAAAAAAAAATAAGGATCTAAAAATGTGGGATAATTTTGATAACGATCCCGTATTTCCTCCAGATCCGGTTTTGGAGAATCGGGGGAGGGTGGCCATTTTCATTGATGGGTCAAACCTCTTCTATGCCGCACTCCAATTGGGAGTAGAAATTGACTATACTAAGTTATTATATCGTCTTACAGCAGGAGCTAAATTACTACGTGCCTTCTTCTATACAGGGGTGGATCGTACCAATGAAAAACAACAAGGATTTCTCTTATGGATGCGGCGCAATGGCTACCGTGTCATCGCCAAGGATTTGGTACAATTGCCAGATGGGACTAAAAAGGCCAACTTAGACGTGGAAATCGCAGTAGACTTAATGGCCTTGGTGGACTACTATGATACGGCAGTCTTAGTCAGTGGCGATGGGGATTTGGCCTACGCCGTGGATGCCGTCAGTTACAGAGGTGCGCGGGTGGAAGTGGTTAGCCTCCGCTCTATGACTAGTGATAATCTAATTAATGTGGCTGATCGTTACATCGACCTGGAACAAATCCGGGATGACATCAAAAAAACCCGTAAAGGTGGCCCTCCCGACACCTTTTCCCCCTACCATCTCATCGAAGGCAGAGATCCGGATATCTATGAATAAACTACATTCGTATTATCTCTTGACCACCAGCAAAGGCCACCAGGTTAATTTGTAAAGGGCCCGAAGCGTAGGTATTTTTGGCGGCCATAGTCCTAATTTCTTCTATGGGTTGTGGGGATGAGCGCACTTTTTGGATAAAATCGACTAAGGATACAATAGAGCCATCCCCCACTATTATTTCCCCTAAAATCCCCTCTCTTCTGGCCCTGAATTGACTGACGGAAATCAAAAAATCTAATTTCTCCTGCAACTCCCCGTTTTTTAAGTCTTTTTCTTCAATGCTAATAGAGGCAATGGGCTGATTTTGTTTGTACACTAGTACATTGGGGGTGACGTCGGCGAAAACTCTAATTTTTTCTTCCCCCACCACATAATTTCCCGCCGATATTATCCTAATCAAATATTGTCCTGGTGTCGCTATTTGCTCTTTTATTTGTTCCACCTGTGCCCTGGTAATTGTCACATATCTTTCCCTGGGAGGCTGATTGCCATTGCCATAGCCTAGCATTCTCATCACCCCTCTATTTGCCTCGTTCAGAATCACATCTATTAGAGTTGTCAGATCACTGTTTTCCCTTGTGTCTACCATGGTAATATTCAACACTTGCCCCTTAAGGATTGCTATTGGCCTTTCCCTCAATTCTTGATAGGTTTGATAGTACTGTTCCAAAATTTCCACCTCTTTTCTGTAAAAGGCTAGTTCCTTTTCTAGATTCTCTAGTTCTTTTTCCTTGACAGCTAAAAGCTTCTCATTCTCGTTAATTATTTTATCTATACTCGCTATTTTAGCATCTTTTTCCCTGATTTCTAACTCCAGTCTCCCCCTAATATTTTCCAGTTGCTTTAATTCCTTCGATAGCCGTTTTAGTTTGTACTCTTGTTGTCTTAGTGCTCTCTCCTTCTCCTCTATTTTCGCCTGTTGGAATAGCACCCTGCTCTCCTTCTTTTTCAGCTCATTGTTTTGTCTATCAATTAATATCTCCAGTTCCTCTTTTTGTTTTTTTAGCTTCTCTTGCTCACCAATAAGACGCTGTTTGTCTTTGAGAATACTGTCAATCTCTCTCTTGAGTTTTTTACTAGTATTCCTGTATTGGCTGATGGCATTTAAAGCTAAATTTACCTCCTTCTCTTTTGAGGCTAACTGTCGGGAGACTTTTTCCTGTTTTTTTTCGGCTTCCAACAGCTGGGATTCCACTCTATTTTTTTCCCGGATAACCCTGTCCAACTCTTTAGAAATTTGCCGCCGCTTCTTGAGAATTTCATCCAGTTCAAAAACCCCCTGACGAAGAGAGCCACTAAGTCCAAATAATAGTAAAAGGGTGGTGGCAGAAATACAAACACCAGTAACAATAGTGACTAAAGTGGCAGTTTGTCTGGGGCGAAGATTAAAAATGGTGAGTCTGGCCTTCCCCACTTTTGTGCCAATTCTATCCCCTAAAGCGGCAATTAATCCTCCCAGTACTAAAATGGCAATGATTAGAATATAAGCGCTAGTCATCTAGTTGTAAACAACTCCCCGATACCATAATTTGATAAAGTAAAACTGTAAGAGGATGTGGGGAGAAAAAAGGAGGAAACTAGGCAAATTGTTGGCTCAAAGAAACAGGATCATGTACTGTAATTTTCTTCTTGTTAATGGAAATTAGATTCTGTTGTCTTAACTCCCCCAATAAACGGGTAACAGTAACGCGAGTAGAACCAATGGCCTCAGCAATAGCCTGATGGGATAACTTAAGATCGATTGTAACACCATCAGGACCCGGAACACCAAAATCCCTACAGAGAATCAACAGAAAACTCACCAGCCTAGACGCCATGTCGCGGTGGGCCAGGGTTTCTATCATCATTTCCGTTTGTAGTATTCTAGACGAAAGGCCTTGTAACATCAAACGGGATAACTCCGGATTTTCAGCCAAAGCCCGTTGAAATTGCTCCACCGGCACTGACAACAATTCTACCGGCGTAAAGGCCACCGCGTGATAAAAACGATCTGATTTTTGACCTGTAACAAGAGATAATACCCCAAAAATACTGTTCTCCCGCAACAAGGCAACGGTAATCTCCTCACCAGCCTCGTAAAGGCGAGACAGTTTTACCGCGCCCTTGAGTAAAAAGTATACCCTTTCCGCTGGATCACCCGGGAAGAAAATCGTTTTTCCCCTCTCATACTTTTCCACTACGGGAGTATTATGAGGTGCACCAATTTGACGAAAAACTGAAGCCAAAGATTTTTCAGAGGAAAACGCAGATTGCATAGGGGCAATAAACAGTAAAACTCTATTTATACAGGAAAATGACCAATAGTTGTTTCTATAAGTGGATCAGTTTAGCGGATAATTATCATCACAATACAGAAAACTTGTGAGACAATCAAGAATATGTTGGACCTCACTGGAAAAAATGCCCTAATCACCGGTATAGCTAACAACAAATCCATTGCCTGGGGGATAGCACAACAGCTACACAAAGCAGGTGCTAACATAGGTGTCACCTACTTGCCTGATGAGAAAGGACGTTTGGAAAAGAAGGTGGGAGAATTAGTGCAACCTCTCAATCCCAGTCTTTTTCTACCCTGCAACGTCCAAGACGACGCCCAGATAGATGCCACCTTCGCCGCCGTTAGGGAAAAATGGGGTCATATAGATATTTTAATTCACTCCCTGGCCTTTGCCCACAAGGAAGACCTATCAGGGGATTTTAGCAAAGTTTCCCGCACTGGTTTCCAAGTAGCCCTAGATGTAAGCACCTATTCTCTCATTCGTCTGGCACAAGCCGCTAAACCCCTTTTCCGTCCAGGTGGCAGTATTGTTACCCTCACCTATCTAGGCGGTGTTAGAGTTATCCCCAACTATAATATCATGGGAGTGGCCAAGGCGGCCCTGGAAATGAGTGTGCGTTATCTGGCAGCCGAATTTGGGCCACAAAACGTCAGAGTTAATGCCATTTCCGCCGGCCCTATTCGCACCCTTGCCTCCTCCGCCGTTGGTGGCATACTAGACATGATCCACCATGTAGAAAAAGTCGCACCCCTTCGTCGCACCGTTACTCAAATTGAAGTCGGTAATGCTGCCGCTTTCTTGTGTAGTGACCTGGCTAGTGGTATCACCGGACAGATTATCTACGTGGATGCCGGTTATGAGATTATGGGTATGACACCCCCCTCGTCTTAACTTCTACCCCTGCTAGATTCCCCCGGGAAGGGGGGCAATTTTTCCCGTTTGGTAATTTTCCACACAAATAGGCTCATTTACTCTTGTTTTTTTCTTTCAAAATCCCCCTTAATTTGTTATAATTGCTATCCTAAGGTAGGTGACTATTTGACGACTTTGTCGTAATTAAACCCCTAACACTGGAACACAAAACAACATGGAATCTGAGCTGGGTTTCCTGGGACATCTTAATCCATCCCAAAAAAAGGCAGTAGAACATTTTTGTGGACCATTGCTAGTAGTAGCAGGAGCCGGCTCTGGCAAAACTAGAGCCCTTACCTATAGGATAGCCAATCTCATTTTAAAACATAAGGTTGAACCAGAAAAAATTCTGGCTGTCACTTTTACTAATAAGGCAGCCAGGGAAATGAAGGAGAGAATCGAGAGGATTTTTGCTGAAAAAATAGCCCAAGAAAAATATGGCAATAGGTGGGAGCTTTTGGGGGAATTAGAACAAAAAACTATCCTGTCTCGAGTATACAACCGGCTAACTAAAGATTTGTGGATTGGCACCTTCCATAGTATTTGTGCAAGGATACTACGGCTTGATATAAACGAGTACAAGGACGAAAGGGGCAGGGTTTGGAATAAAAACTTCACTATCCTCGACGAGGAAGATTCCCAAAAACTACTAAACCAAATTGTTACTAAAAAACTAAATCTGGATGAAAAAAAATTTGATCCACGTACTGTCCGTTATCAGATAAGCAAAGCTAAAAACCTAGGGTTATCTCCAAGAGAGTACCTGAAAGAATATCCAGAATACAAGGGAAGGGTAATAGCAGAGGTATATGAAAATTATCAGGATGAGTTGGCTAAAAATAATGCCCTGGATTTCGACGACCTAATTCTAGTAACTGTAAAACTATTTCAGCAAAATGAGTCCATTTTAGGCTATTGGCATCAACAATTTAGACACATACTAGTAGACGAATATCAGGATACTAACAGAATTCAGTATGAGTTAATTAGGCTTCTGGTTACCAATAACGAGTCCAATAAAAACAACTGGAATTGGGAAAATCGCTCACTATTCGTGGTAGGAGATGCAGATCAGTCTATCTATTCCTTCCGCATGGCAGACTTTAAAATACTGCTTTCATTCCAAGAAGACTTTGGGGATAATCTCCCAGATGATGAAACAAAAACAATGATAAAATTGGAGGAAAATTACCGCTCCAGAGAAAATATACTCCAGGCGGCAAACGTGTTAATTGAACACAACAAACAGCGAATAGACAAAGTGTTAAAACCCACCAGAGGCGCGGGAGAAGACATCTATCTTTATGAGGCAGAAAACGAGAAGGATGAGGCAATATTCGTCTCCAGACAGATTCAACAACTGGTAAGAGAAAATGAAGAGTTGAATTGGGGAGACTTTGCTATTCTCTACAGAATAAACTCCCAGAGTAGAGCCTTTGAAGAGGAGTTAATAAAAAGAAATATACCCTACCAGGTTGTGGGGGGATTAAAATTCTACGAGAGAATGGAAATCAAGGATGCATTAGCCTATCTAAAAGTAATTGTCAACCCGGCAGATAGTATTAGTCTTCTGCGGATAATCAACAAACCAAAAAGAGGAATTGGTGACACCACTATCGATAACCTCCTAACAGCATCCAGGGAGTTGGGTATCCCCCTTTGGGAAATCATCACTGACACTACTACGGTTAACAATATAGCCGGCAGAGCAGCCAAAAGCATATTGGCCTTCACCCAATTGATCACCTCCTGTCAGGAAATGTTGGCAGATGGCGTGCCGGCAGTGGAAATACTACACTATGTCCTAACAGAATCCGGTTACTATCGGGATTTACAAGAAAAAAACACCGATGAGGCAGAAAACCGACTACAAAACCTACAAGAATTGGCAGCGGCTATGTCACAATTTGCCGCAGAGAATGAAGATTCCAGTCTACAAGCCTTCTTGAATAACGCCTCTTTAGCCGGCGATTTAGATAAACCACAAGACGGCAAGGCAGTATCCCTGATGACTCTCCATGCCGCCAAAGGGCTCGAATTCCCCATCGTCTTTTTGGTAGGATTAGAACAGGGATTATTCCCCCATCATCGTAGTTTAAAAGATCCCCTTTCCCTAGAAGAAGAAAGAAGACTGTGCTACGTAGGTATTACAAGAGCCAAAGAACAGTTGTTTTTAAGCTATGCTAGACAGAGAAATTCCTGGGGTAGCGTCGACAACTGTATGCCTTCCCAATTTTTAGATGAGTTACCGCCGGATTTGATAATCAAAGACATACCCAATATTCTCCGATACACCCCCCCCACTGTGACATCCCCAAAGAAAACGGAATTTCCCATCACTTGGCAAAAGGGAGATAGGGTTTTCCATCCCACCCTCGGCGAGGGGATTGTAACACATTTGTTAGATCTGGGAAATAAGAATACCCTGGTAGTACAGTTTCCCTCCGGCAGGAAAATTATCAACCCCAATCACAGCAAGTTAGAAAAAATACCCTCCGGGGGGATTGTGGGGGATAGGATTTAGGGGGTAGGATGTAAGGGGTGGGGGGCCTATGATATTATAGGATATGATTATAAGCCCGTATCATGTTATCCGTATGATGTTATAATGTCTGCCGGGGGGTAGACTGGCAAAAAATCCAGAAAGCAATGAAATCCAACTCGCAATCCCAACAAGCCAAGACTTTGGTAAAACCATGGTGGAATCGCCCTCTATTTGGTAGTGTCAGTCTGGTGGAGAGGATTTGGGGTTTTTTCCACCGCCAGCCGTTGCCTGAATTAGCATTGTCTCTCCATGATACCGAGTTGCAGGCTCTGGCGGATATTGAACCTAGCATCAGGATGTTGGACAATGAACAGTATACCCCCGAATTTCTCTTCTACATGCGGATTAGACGTAAGATAGAGTCTAACCTAGACGATTATAAAGGACTAAAAAACTTTGTTAATATTTTTAGCTTTATCCTAAAACACCTCAATCACTTTCGCACAATCAGACGAGTTGAATTAGATTTTCAGGGGAAAACACAAACAGAGTTGTACAATTTTATTGGAGAACAATTGGACATTGTAGCCGATCCCGCTTTGTTTCGTCAAGTGGCTTTGCCGGAGATAGAAAAATTACTAGATATTATCCGCAATGAGCCCACCAAAAATGCCCTTTTGGCTTACAAAATTGCCCTAGAAAAAATCACCGAGGAGCCAATAGGTTTACATCTTTTATCTCTTTTCAAGGAGTACAATTGGCCTGATTTTTCCATCTTTGCTACCCTAGGTGAAATTCTTAACAGGCTGAAAAAACAGGATTTACAGAATCTTAAAGCCCTGGTGTTAGTGGCCAAAGTGTATTATGAACAACTAGCTAAAATTGGTCAGATAATTGGAATACCTTCGGATGATAGTCAGGTAATTATCTATGCGAAAATAATCCAGTATATCGCCTTGTCTAACCGTTATGAAAATCTAGTTTATCGCTTTGAACAATTGTTGGAAGGTTTGAGGAAATGGAAAAGACACTACGACACTCTTCTGGAAATTAGAGGGGAATACCCTTCACATAAGTACAAACTCCCCCCCTCTTTCTCCCAACCCATCCCCGGCGAGAATATCTACATAAAATACCAAGAGTTTGTCACGGCATACAAGCCAATATAACACCTCAAGCCATACCTGAGCCATACTGCCACATGTCTAGATAACGCTGCCAGTAATATCTGGCGTGGGGAGGTAGGTATGTTGTCAAAGGTTTTAGGGATAAAGCAAGGGGATACAAGCCGGTATAAATGCCCAAGTTAAGGTAATGTTTTAGCCAGTCTAACAGTGTAGGAAAATCCGGCAGTAGAGGCAAAACGAGACGAATATCTACCTGGGGCAAGGTTTTGGTTAAACCGGCAAACTGTATCACATCTTGTAAAAAGGGTTTTAATACCTCTTCTCCCATGTTATCCATTACCTGAAATACTGCACTCATTAACTGGTTGATTTCATTGCCAGAAACTTGTTTGTTGTCGGCTACCATCATGGTTTTTTGAAATAGCCAAGTCACAGAAAGGTTGGGTTGATAAGGTTGGATTAAGGCTAAATCCTGGCGAGAAAGATAATCCCCTTGCAAAGCCTCATCAATGGCAGCAGTTAGACGGGGAAGATGACGCAACATGGCGGCAAAACCCCCAAAACTCACCGGCGACTGCATGCCACTACTATCCCCCACTGCTATTATCCTATCCCATGG
Organism: Geminocystis sp. M7585_C2015_104; assembly: GCA_015295805.1. NCBI lineage: Bacteria > Bacillati > Cyanobacteriota > Cyanophyceae > Chroococcales > Geminocystaceae > Geminocystis > Geminocystis sp. M7585_C2015_104. The sequence continues at coordinate 26,527 of DVEF01000038.1, forward strand.
CATTTGTAAAGGACTTTGGTAGTAGGCAGGGAAGAAACCAAACAAAAATCTTTTAAATTCAATTTCCTCTAAGGCGACATTCTGATACTCCGGCAATAGACGAAGATACTCCCCCATTAACTCTCTGAGACTTATTCTTTCCGGTTTGGCATCGGTGTAGGTAAATAAGTATGTAGTACGTCCATCCTTTGCCGGAAACGCCTCCCAAAAATACTGGTATTGGTTAATAATCGGCGTGAAGGTATAAATCAAGTCGCCAGTATCATTTTCCCTAAACCCCTTTCCACAACTGCCTACTACCAGACATACTCCCCCTGGTTTTTGATTTTTCCTCACTTGTTTTACTATAGGGGAGAAATGTCCCATACAGTCAATTAACAGTCTACAGGTGAGGGTTTGGCCATTGGTTTTTACTCTCACTCCCTTTTTCCCGATTATGGCATCTTCAAAGCTGCTATTTTCCACAACAACTCCCCCCAATTGCCTAAATCTTTCCTGAGTCTTTGCTATTAATATTCTTGGGCTTACTCCTATGTTTAAAACATCTCTTACCCACAGTTGGTAACCCCTATAAAAGCCGATTCTCGCCGGATTATACTCGGTGAAAATTGCCTCTTGTAAAGAGCTTTCGGGGAGAATATCCAAATTTAACAGAGTGTTTAACTCTTTTCTAGAAATGTTCCATTCTTGTTCCCTCCCTTGTAATATACCCTTCTCTAAAACCGCCACCCTATGCCCTCTCATCTGCAAAGCAGTAGCCAGAAAAATGCCCAAATTACCCCCACAAATGATTACATCATAATCGTTATCTTCTGGGAGAATATCTCCGGTATTAACTACTTGTTTTGGTTGAGAATTGTCCCTCCTAAATTCCTCCCAAAGGCAATCTGCGATAGATAGTGCTTTTTCTGTTTCTTCGGGGAGTTTTATATTTTTAAATGACATACACACTGACACTCCAATTACAATCTAGCAAGGAAAATTTAGTATATTAGTTGTATAGGATAGCGAATTACAAAAACTTCTATGAGTGAAATGGAGTCTCTGAGAAAGGAAGCATTGTCGTTGAACACACTACCCCAGGAAATTATATCCAAACCCCAGACGCCAAAGGAGATTGTTTGCCAACTGCTTCAAAAAAACCCCAATCTGATTGTCGGTGTTGGGGATGAAGTCATAGAAGAAATATTAACCCATTGTGATTGTCTCCCCCAAGAGATTTTCCCTGTACTATTCAAGTATAAACCGGTCTTGATATTAAAGGCCGAGAGGGTGAGGATATGGAATAATCTAAAGAGGAGGAAAAGAAGACTGAAAATAAATCTTTCTGGTGTCTTGTTGGAGTATAAAAATCTGGCTGGTGTCGACTTGAGGGATGTCAACCTGACAGATGCGGTTTTGCGGGGTGTTAGTCTCAAAAAGGCAGATTTAAGAGGCGCCAATCTTACTGATGCAGATTTAACTGGTGCTTCCCTTGCTGGAGTTAAACTGACTAATGCCCGTTACTCTTATAAGACACAATGGCCGGCCGATTTTAATTATACAACATGTGGTGCCATAGGACCCTATGCCTGTCTGAGGGGGGTAAACCTCAGGGGAAGGGATTTGACAACAGTAGACTTGTGGAGGGCGGATTTAACTGGTGCTTGCCTCATTGGTGCTGATTTAAGTTATGCTAATCTGAGCGAGGCTATCCTCACTGGTGCTATCCTTGACGGAGCCTCTTTACAGGGGGCCAATTTACGCTATGCTAATTGTGAGCGTGCCAGTTTTAAGGGGGCTAATTTACAACAAGCCGACTTAGAGCATTGTAACCTAAAAAATGCCGATTTTAGTCAGGCCGACCTGTCAAAAATTCGTGCTAGGGATAGTGATTGGCGGGGTGGTTGTCTGCGAAATGCCAATTTGGAAGAGGCAGATTTGACCAATGCTAGATTACAGGGAGCACATATAATAAATACTTGTTTTTGGGATGCGGATTTGTGGGATGCCGACTTCAAGGATGCAATTTTGCGGGGTGTTTCCTTCCGTGGGGCTAAACTAGAATATGCTGATTTTACAGGTGCTTATTGTTATGACACCAGTTTTGAGGATGCCACTTTAAGACATACTCTTCTCCCCGACGACTTTTAGATGTTATTCTATGTTTGGCATAACTCTTTTTCTTTCCCTACATGAAAAAAAACTCCCTAGATAGACAATTTTGGTTTTTCTCCTTGGGCAGACTCCTATTACAATTTGGCTCTGGTTTTACTCTTTTTTATTCTTCTTTATACTTTGTAAATGAATTGAATTTCTCCCCCACTTCTGTCGGAATAGTTTTGGCAAGTAGTTCAATCACCGGAGTGTTGGGACGATTTCTTGGGGGAATTTGGAGCGATTCTGCCAAATGGGGAAGAAAAAAAACTATACTATTATCCGCCCTAGTATCCGCTGCGGCAGATGTGGTATTTATATTGACAAATAGCTATTTATTACTGTTATTAGGTAACTTGTTGATAGGATTAGGAATTGGTTTATATTGGCCCCCTGCTGAGGCAATTGTGGTAGACTTAATCCCCGAGAATAAACGAAATTTTGCCTTTGCCTTAACCCGTTTTAGTGACAATCTCGGTTTAGGATTGGGGGTAGCCATGGGAGGGTATTTAATTTCCCTCACCGGCGACTATCGTCTTTTGTTTATCATAAATGCCATTTTTTTTGTGATATTTTATTTACTAGTCAAATTCACCATAAGAGAAACCTATTGTGGTGTAGGGGGGGTAGAAAGAGTTAATCCCTGGCTGGGGTGGCAACAGGCTTTACGAGACAAAAAATTGTGGCTATTTTGTTTTGCCAATATCCTGTTTACCAGTTATGTGTCCCAAATACAGTCCATTCTACCCCTTTATTTTGCCAATTTCGTGTTAGATGAAGCCTTTTCCATCACCAGTCTCAGTAGCATCTTCACCCTTCATATGGCGTTTGCTACCCTATGGCAATTACCAGTAGTAAAAATCCTTAACCGTTTTACTCCCCTTCAGGGATTAATGCTATCCTCTGTTACCTGGGCCATCAGTTTCTTGTTAGTATGGACCACAGCCAATGTGAAAACTAATGCCTTGTATTGGGGAGTTACATCAGTAATACTCAGTTCTTTAGCCCTTACCCTATACAATCCAGCCGCTTCTGCCTTTATTGTAGACTTAGCACCAGTTTCCTTTCGTGGTGTCTATTTTGCCATTCATTCGGAATGTTGGGCAATTGGTTACTTAATCGGTCCTCCCTTAGGGGGTTGGATGTTAGACTTAGGTTATAATCATGTCCATGACTTTTGGCTTTTCCTCAGTCTAACCGCCATTCCCATCACCTTCATCCTATATATTCTCCACAGAAAGTGTAGCCATTCTGCCAACAGATAAATCCCCAACTATCTTGTTGATTTCTATTTCGAAAGCTACTTGAGCCCTGTTAGTTTTTCCTCCAAAATAAACAATATCATCCTGGTGAAAACCCCATATTTGTGAAAAGGATACATAACTCATCACCACACCTGCCATCAGAATTGCAAACCCGAGATAAACAATTGGCACTCCAGGATCCGACTTAATTTGTAGGCCTGTAGCCCCAATTATATCTACTATTTTGAGGGTGATACCATCTACCCGTGTAGGGGTATTTAAACGAGTTACTTGGAGTAAACTGCCATCCATTCCATAAAGAAATACTGTGCCCTGTAAGTCTCTAACAATGAGGGAAATTCCCTTACTCAAGTCTGGGGAGGTAGGAATCCAAGTGCCCCAAATTTTACCACCATTTTCTGTTGTCAATTCTGCCATAGGCAGTTGTAGAATGGGACTGTTGTTGAGCTGAAATTTTACCCCAGCAATAGTCCAACTGGTTTGATAAAATGTGATGCCATTATAGCGAAGTGGGTGGTTGACGTAGATAGTTTTTTCAGGCAAAACACTTCCATCTTTAGTGATAATAGAGAGTCGAGAGTAGAATTGGTCAACACTGCCATCAGGCCTATAGTCAATCCAAAACTTGTTTACTTTTACCTGGAAAGACTTGGCTTTGTCAAGATTGGCAAATCGGCCGACATAAAGTAAGTTATTGATAGTAAAAGTCTGGCCACTTGCAATTATTTCTTGTGCCAAAAAACCGGTGAATGCCCCCCACATTGCCCCCATTAGGATAATGATAATGCCCAGATGTACCACGATAGGGCCAATCCTACCTACTAGTCCTTTTTGGGCATAGATACAATGGTCATTTCTGTAAATCCTATAGCCATTTTGGCGGAGTACAGATTCCACTTCTCTCAAAGAAACGCCCCGTAGCTGAAAGGAAAATGCCAGTTTATTAAACTGTCGGGGGTTGTCATAATATTGCCACATTCTAGCAGCTTTTAATGCTGGTAATTGTCTTTTAAAAGTACAGGCAGTTAAACTTGTACCAAACAGAAACAAAAGGGTCAAATACCACCAGGTGGTATAGACATGATCCAATCCTAAAAATATCAACAATTTCCAGGTGAGAAAACCAAAAAGTGCCGGTTTTTCTGGGTAACTTTGCCGGTAGAAATCTAGGGGCTGATTTTGCTCAATTATAGTGCCAGTTATGCTAAAAACTGCTATCAACAACAACAACAATATTGCCAGACGCAAATCGGCAATTACAGTAACAAAACGGCGAGATAATAACCTAAAAATGGCCATAACCACAAAGTGCAAAAAACCAACTGTACGGGTTTATCATTATAAACCCCACGTAGGGACATATTGCCACAAGGTACAGACTCATAATTATAAACCCCTACTCCCCACATCCTACCCCCTAACCCCTATCCCTGCCAATGAGTGATGCTAAGTACTAATATAGAGAAGTATTGTTGAGAAATGTAAAGAAAAGTATGGCAGATCACCTAATCCGGGCAACAGCGGCGGATGGCGGCATTCGAGCTGTAGGAGTCATAACGACAAAAGCTGTACAAGAAGCTAAAGAAAGACACCAACTGTCCTATGTGGCCACAGCAGCTTTGGGAAGGGCAATGTCTTCAGGCTTATTGTTGGTGTCCAACATGAAAAAGGAGGGTTCTCGTGTTAACATAAAAATAAAAGGGAGTGGCCCCCTTGGGGGTTTACTGGTGGACGCCCGTTTAGATGGCACGGTGAGAGGCTATGTGGGCAACCCCAGGGTAGAACTGCCTCCCAATGAGGAGGGAAAGTTGGATGTTGGTGCGGCGGTAGGCAGACAGGGGTACTTGTATGTGGTTAGAGACATGGGCTACGGTTATCCTTATTCTAGCACGGTTCAATTGGTATCTGGGGAGATAGGGGAGGATATTGCTCATTATCTAGCCACCTCTGAACAAACGCCCTCTGCCCTGATGGTGGGGGTGTTTGCCGATAAGAAGGGGGTAACTGTTTCTGGTGGCCTTCTATTACAGATTCTACCAAAAGCCGCAGAAGAACCCCAACTAGCAGAAACTCTCGAATCCCGTATTAGCCAATTGGGTAGTTTTACCTCTTTGTTGCGACAAGGGAAAACCCTGACAGATATTTTTGAGGATTTACTGGGAGATTTAGGTTTATATATTTTCCCAGAAATCCAGATGGTGCGTTTCCATTGTAACTGTTCCCTTGAACGAGTTCTAGGGGCTTTAAAAATGTTGGGGATAGATGAGTTGGAGGATATGATTGTCAAAGATGGTGGCGCGGAGGCTACCTGTCAATTTTGTGGCAAAACCTATTGGGCTAATGTGGAGCATTTACACGGTTTGATAGAGGAGCTGAAGGCAGAAAACTACTAAAAATCACTGGGTCTTTTTCCCCAGTTTTTTGTATATTTCTGATGCTATATTTGGGGGAACAAGATGGTCAATGTCTCCCCCAAATCTGGCTATTTCTTTTACCACGCTACTACTGATAAAGCTCAACTCGGTATTGGTGGCTAAAAAAACGGTTTCTATTGAACTTTCAAGGGTTTTGTTGATATGGGCCATTTGTAATTCGTGCTCAAAATCCGACATTACCCTTAAGCCTCTCAGTAAAACTCTGGCTTTTCTTTTCCTAGCATACTCCACGGTTAAACCCTGGAAACTATCCACCTCCACATTGGGAATCTCCTTTGTACATTCTCTGATTTGATTTAACCTTTCCTCCACGGAAAAAAGGGGCTGTTTGTCGGGGTTTCTCAACACAGCCACGATGACCTTTTCAAAGAGGGTACTACTACGTTTAATTAAGTCCAAATGCCCCAAGGTAATGGGATCAAAACTGCCAGGATATATCGCAATCATGAGGTAAAATAGGGAGAGAGGAATGGCCCAAACAATAAGAGAGTGGGAAGAGAAAAATGGAAGTTTTTAGTTGTCCTTGATTTCTACTTGTTTATCTAGAAACTGCTTGTTATTCTTGGAAAGTTTTTCTAATTCGGGTAAAAATCGCTCACTGGCAAATTGAGGCAAAATCTCCTTAATAAATGCCTCGGCAGCCTTAGAGCGATAACGGTTGGAATTGACAATAACCGAGAGAATTCTCTTAATTTCTACATCTTGAATGTGGACACGACGAAGTATTCCCATTTTTAACTCTTTTTCGATGGCGGTGATGGAAACAAAGGCAGCACCTAAGCCGGATTGTACGGCATTTTTGATGGCCTCGATGGAATTTAACTCCATCCCCACTTTTAACTCATTGGTGTTGATTTGACAACGACTGAGGATTTGATCGATCACCTTTCTAATGGTAGACTGAGAGTCCAAGGTGATGTACTGCAGATTATACAAATCCTCCTTGGAGATGGTTTCCTTCTCTGCTAGGGGGTGATTAGGGGGTAAAATCAAGGCCAACTCGTCTTCTGCATAGGGAATTATCTGCAATACATCTTGGAGTTCGGAAGGCACTTCACCCCCAATAATGGCCAAGTCTACCTGCCCATTAGCCACCGCCCAAGAGGTGCGACGGGTGGAATGGACTTGTAGTTGTACTGAAACATAGGGATATTTCTGATGGAAAAGGCCAATCATGCGTGGGAGAAGATAGGTGCCGGTAGTCTGGGATGCACCCACTATGAGAGTGCCACCCTGGAGATTCTGTAAGTCTTCTAAGGCGCGACAAGTCTCCTGACACAGGGTGATGATTTTCTCACCATATGCCAAGAGAAGACTGCCGGCTTCGGTTAATTGGGCCTTCCTCCCTCCTCTGTCAAAAAGGGGCACAGCCAGTTGTTTTTCTAAATTTTGTATCTGTAGGCTAATGGCAGGTTGGGAAACAAATAGACTGTCAGCCGCCTTCTTGAAACTGCCTTCCTCGGCGATAGCCTTTAAAATCCTGAGTTGATCTAGAGAGAAAGGAATTTCTGACATGTGTTTATTCTTCAAGGGATAATAACACTACTGGGCTAACGGGTAAGAAGGATAATAGGGGTTTAAATTGCTAAAAGACTAGGCAGTCTTTAGTTTCAATGTGCAATCATAATATACAATGGGGACTTCAGATAAGAATTAATTATATATCTAATCTTTCAGTATGGCCCTTATGTTGGACTTTTTCCCACAAGAGTTGTTTTTTTTTAACCATAACCACCTTTTCTCCTTCCCACTGCCACAATGGTTAACTGTCAGTCATTTTATCATGCTTGCCCTGATTTTGACTTTTGCCCTTGTTCACAGTGGTTTAGCGGCATTGAGGATGTGGGGGGAGAGGATAATAGGCGCGAGACTGTATCGTCTGTTGTTTGCTGCCTTGAGTATTCCCATGGCGACAATTTTGATTATTTATTTTGTCAACCACCGTTATGATGGCTTACTGTTGTGGCAACTGCAGGGTATTAGGGGGATTAGGGAATTGGTTTGGATTCTTTCTGCCATTTCCTTTCTGTTTCTTTACCCTGCCACCTTTAATCTTCTGGAGATTGCTGCCGTTGCTAAACCTGAAGTTCATTTGTATGAAACTGGCATTATCAGAATTACCCGTCATCCGCAACTGTTTGGGCAGACAATTTGGTGTTTTGCCCACACTCTCTGGATTGGCACCACTTTTACCCTTTTTACTTCTCTTGCCCTAATAGCCTATCACCTCTTTGCTGTTTGGCATGGAGACTATCGCCTGACGAGACGTTACGGTGAGGCCTTTTTAAAAATTAAACACAACACTTCTGTAATACCCTTCCTGGCGGTATTGGATGGGAGACAAAAGCTAGAAATAAGAGAATTTCTCCGCCCTGCCTACTTGGGAGTCGTATTATTTGTCATACTATTCTGGCAACTTCATCCCTGGTTAATGACTGCCACTGGCAAGGTAGGTATTTGAGTCTTATTTTTACTATCTGGTGATATTTTCCTGTAAGCTATTTATCAATCCAGTTTTCTAGAAATATCACTTAAAAACTATTTTGTCAAAAAGCAATAATATGACTCCCGTTAATCAAAAGAATTTTAATCAACAGGTTTTACAGTCTTCCAAAATTGTTTTAGTAAATTTTTGGGCTCCTTGGTGTGGTTTATGTCTTATGCTAAACCCCATTTTGGCTCAAATAGAATCTCGCTGGCGAGAAGAATTAAAGGTTGTTAGCATAAATGCGGACGAAAATTTACAACTTGCCAACCGTCACCGTCTTAGGAATTTACCCACACTAATTTTATACAACCGTGGGGAGATAATTCATCGTTTCGAGGGCTTTCACAGTCGTGAAGATTTATACCAAACTGTCGACCAAATCGTTTCTAGTTTGGTTCTTGAATCCGCCTGACATATAGTCAAATCATCTCCCGGTTTTACATAACTTATCCTGGCAATATGCCGTTTTTTTTTTTGTAATTTACTTTCTAACATCAGAAATTGCCACTGCCCATAATTGCAACCTTTCTGGAGAAATATTTTTTTGCCAATACTAGTAATGTTGAGCTCTTTAAATGAGGACATTATTTAACTTTTCCACCAAGAGAAATAACTCCTCGTGAGAATAGCGGTGTTGTAAGCCTATTTGTTTGGTGATGGATTAATCCATCTGCAGGGATGAGGTGTTTAAAATGCCGACACAATCACACAACTTCGCTGCCTTATCTATTAGCGGTAAGAAGAATTATCACACCCTGTTGTTTTAGGATTAAAATTTACTGCCGAATTTCATAGCGAAAAGACAAATCCAGACTGTTGCTGGGTCCATCTAGAAATTGGAGAAAAGTTATGGATTAAGGCCATACCAATATATAATCTTTCCTGCATGCAGCCCCTGAGACGACCTGCCAGTTTATTCCTTAGTTACCACAGGAAAGTACTTCCAAACAGGGACGAATGTGTGCATTCAAATAATGCCAGATGTTGCTATCGTGTAAGGTATTTGTGTATAAAATTGTCCGGATTGCAGCCCCTAATAAATACTCAGTTTTCTTATGGATTTTACTGTGGTTAATTATCACCAATTCCGAGTCGTAATCCAAAAGCTTTTTCTAGCCGTTGTTGGCAGTTAGACCATATAATGTCTCTCCTCCATCCACCCTATTTTCCCCCTATTTTTTGTTCAGATTGACGACATCTAACATGATAGGGGCTGGCAGAAATAAAAATAATCCCCCGGTGCCTTGACATGACAGAACAATTGTAACAGGAGGGTGTAGGGGAATATCCTATGCCCTGCTGAGGAGTATAAGAGTGCAAAAGAAGCGGATGACCGGATTCGAACCGGCGACGTTCAGCTTGGGAAGCTGACATTCTACCACTGAATTACATCCGCATCCCGTTGCTAAGGGCGGGTTCAACCCTTCTCTCTGGTGGTATATGATAACAAATTTTCGCCAAAAAGACAATTCTCTTTTGCTTCTCTTTGTTGCCCCTCTCTAGGGCTTAGAAGATGTCTATTGCCGGGAAGAAGGTGTTAAAATCGGGTTTCAAAGCTGATACCATGCCGTGGAAAGAGAAAACCATGACTGAGTTTGGTAAGGAATTCTCCTTGTTGTTGAGGGCCTGTTATCCTCTGATTTATATTCCCAGTTATGAGGAGGAGAGGGTAGAAAAGGCCATTGCCGCTGTAGCACAGGAATTGGGTAACCGTCAGGTGTATACCTGGGATTTTGTAGATGGGTATCAGGATAATCCCAACAATGCCAATTTTGCCCGACGTAACCCCCTACAAGCATTGGAATTCGTGGAGAAGGTAAAGGGGGGAGGGGTTTTTATCCTAAGAGACTTCCACCGTTTTTTGGAGGATATCTCCATTTCTCGCAAGTTACGCAATCTTTCTCGCCTGCTTAAGTCCCAGCCTAAGAACATTGTAGTGATAGCCCCGGAAGTAAACATACCCACCGAGTTACAAGAAGCCTTCACAGTGGTAGAATTCGCCTTGCCCACACCAGAGGAAATCAAGGCGGAGATTATACGGCTAACAGCGGCTATTGGGCAGTCTGTCAATGAACAGTTTTTAGCAGAATTGGTGCGTTCGGCACAAGGGTTATCCATGGAAAGAATAAGGAGAGTCTTGACAAAGGCAATTGCCCAAAATGGGGAAATTCTGCCGGAGGATGTGGAATTAATCCTAGAGGAGAAGAAACAGTCTATCCGTCAGACTCAAATCCTCGACTACTATCATACCAAGGAACAAATCTCCGATATTGGGGGTTTGGATAATCTCAAGGAGTGGTTGTTACGAAGAGGAGGGGCATTTAGTGAAGCCGCACGCGCCTATGGGTTACCTTATCCTCGAGGCTTGTTACTGGTAGGCATCCAAGGCACTGGTAAATCCCTTACTGCCAAAGCCATTGCCCACCATTGGCATTTACCCCTTTTGCGACTAGACGTGGGGAGACTGTTTGGCGGCTTGGTGGGGGAATCAGAGTCTCGCACCCGTCAGATGATTCAAATTGCCGAAGCTTTGTCTCCCTGTGTGTTGTGGATAGACGAGATTGACAAAGGCTTTGCCGGTGTGGAAGGCAAAGGCGACTCCGGCACAGCTGCTAGGGTTTTTGGTACTTTTATAACATGGCTGGCAGAAAAACAAAGCCCAGTATTTGTTGTCGCCACTGCCAACAACGTGGAAAATCTTCCCCCCGAGATTCTAAGAAAAGGAAGATTTGACGAAATCTTCTTTGTCGGCTTACCCACCCAGGCAGAAAGGGAAGCTATTTTCACAGTCCATTTGAACCGACTACGCCCCCATAGTATCCATAACTATGATATAAAACGGCTGGCATATGAGACCCCTGAATTTTCCGGTGCAGAAATTGAACAAACTATTATCGAAGCCATGCATCTAGCCTTCAGTCAAAACCGCGACTTTACCACCGAAGATATATTAACGGCCGCCAGTGAAATTGTACCCCTTGCCCGCACCGCCAGACAACAAATCGAATCCCTCCAGAGATGGGCTGCCGAGGGTAAAGTGCGCCTTGCTTCCCGTCGCAGCACCTAATTGGAACTTACTGTAAACTTTTACTTTTCTCTCTTCCCCATTTTTCCAGAAAACTCCAGAAGAGTTTGAGTAGTTTCTTCACATAAAATTCACATAATGCCCCTGAAAAATTTACTGAAACTTTAAATTTAATACGTATTAACCCCGAAAGCCTAAACAAAAAAAAAACGTAAAATGGTAGAAACAAGCCTATTTTTTGCCCGGAGAGACAGGGAAAATGGGAGGTAGGGGCATAGCTATAAAAGAACTAAAAAATATGGGTTCTAATAATATACCTAAACGGCAGGAACAAGAAGAAGGTTTTACCATCGTAGAAATTGCAGCTACAGTGGTGATACTGGGGATAGCAATGGCTCTGGCGGCAACCATACCCAGGATAGTACTATTTGACCCTTTGAATGAGGCCTATTCCCAGACAAAGGCCATAATACGACAGGTGAGGGCACGGGCCATTCAGACCAACAAGGTGGCAACCCTACGACTGTTTGAGCCCCCAGGCCCTGACGACATGGAGGATCATTGGCGCTGGGTTATGGAAATAGACGAAGGGAGAAACTGTAGAGAGGCAACGGCTCTAACCGGTACCTTTCTGACTCAAAATGTGACCGCAAGCTGGACAAGACTGCCAGTCGAGTCCACACAGGGTTTTATGCCAGGGGATAGGATAGTAATAGGCTGGAGCGATCCTGACCCTAGTAACCCCCCACCCCAAAGTAACTTGAATGAAGTGATAGGTATATCCACCACTGCCAATGAACTTATCCTAGGGAGGCCTGTGGGAAGACTGTGGGAGAATGGTACTCTGGTGCAAAGGTGGAATTTTGACCCGGGCTTGCAAAGATGGGAAACCCTTTTGCCCAAGGGGTTGGACGTTAAAATATTTAACCACAATTACAGCTTTTCTAGTTATTGGTGGCAATTTTGTGCTGACCCCCGGGGAATACTCTACATATACCACTCCGGGCCGGGACAGCCCAATTTTGAGGCGGCCAACAATACAGTGATAATACGTCTAACGAATAAGGCTGGAGAAAGAAGGGAAATTAGAGTTTTGAGGGGAGGAGTAATGGAGTAGAGGAAAGTTAAAAGCCATGAAGATACAGATACTAAAGAGAGAAAAACTTTGGTGGTGGCTGCCACTACAACAAGGTGGGGAAAAGGGGGCAACCTTGTTAGAGGTGGTGGTGGCTATTTTGGTGATCGGCTTGGCACTGATGCTAAACGGTATGTTTCTGGTGGCCATGAAGATCCAAAACAAGAAAGAAGGGGAGTTGAAAACCGCCGCCGTAAGCCTCGCTGCCAACGTGATAGAACAGACTAGGCAAATTACCGCGGACAACGTCACGGGCCTTTCACCCACTGGACTCAGTCCCACTCTGGTCAATGCCACCCGCGCCGGAGGCTACTCCCTCCAGGTGTATCGATATGTTTGCACTGAAAACCCAACTCTACAAGAACAAACAACTACTGCTGGCAGAACTATCCGAGTGACCAGCTGTAGCACGGCGGCCAATGACCAGGAAAGACATGTTGTCGTGGAGGTAAGGAGAGAGAGGGAAAATGAAGCCATCTATACTGTTCAAACTACTTTTACAAACATACGCATATCCCAGGGAAGCAACCCATAAGGGAGCCAACCATAAGGGGGATGAAAAGGGCTTTACCCTCCTGGAGGCCCTGGTGGCCTCCATCATGGGGGCCATTGTTGTGGTTTTGGGGTTGGAGGGGTACATGCAGATACGTCGGCTGATAGCAGAAGAACACATAACCAACGACGTCCAGCAACGCCTCCGCATCGCCATGATTAACCTTGGCCAGGACATTCAACAGGCCGGTGAACTTTTACCTGATGCCGGAACCCTCAACGCCATAGAAATCGGTGGCACCAATAACACCCTCCTGGTAGTCCGCAAGGGTATCCCCGGTGTTAACCCACAGATGATTCAGTCTTGTGTTGCATTAAATGCTAACACCTTCAATATGCTTCTGGTGGCACATGAGACCGGGTGTTCTTATAGAAGCCCGGGAGAAATAGACAGAAATAACAATACTATTCCCGATGTTTTGGAAACATGGGAGGCCGTAAGACGAGGTAGACCCGAGGGAAAATGGCGGATTTACATCCTGGATAGGAATAACAACAGGGATCAGTTTTTTGTTTATGCCAGAAGCAACCAATCTACAGCAGCAAGTGTACACCCGGGGGGAACTTCTAACTCTCTCCCGAGGATTTGGTTTGAAGGACAGTGGCAAAATGACTACGCCCAAAATAATACATGGGTGTATGCCATTGAAGAGAGAAGATACCGTCTGAGGGGGAACAGTACGGACGGCTTTAACCTGGAGTTGATTGTCAATGGGGACAACAACAACCCCTTCACCCTGGTGGAAAGGATTAGAAACATTAATGTCACCGCCAATCCCCCCGCTAACGGCACCAATGTAAGAACAAATTGTGACAGGACCTCCTTCACCGTCACCATAGAGGCCCTCCCCCCCAGGGATGTCTACCCACAGGTGCTTTTGGGCTGGAATGACACCAGGAGGAGGGAAAAATTCACCCTCCAACAGACCTTTGTGCCCCGTAACTATGACAGGTGTTGGTTTGTAATGAGATAGGAGGTGAGTAGGATGAAGTACTTATATTACATATTAAAACATATTAACCGAGTTACAAACAACAGGCCGGAAGACACGGAGGAAGAGGGGGGCTACGTGTTGGTGTTGGCGTTGGCCCTTGTGGTGGGACTGTCAACGTTAGTAGCTCAATATGCCAGACTCACCAGACTAGAACAACTAAGTGCTACGGCCTCCTCCATAGATGCCAATACGGCTTTGTATGTGGCCGAGGCAGTGGCTAATGAGAGGGCGGCACAACTAAGACGAATCTACCAGTTGCAGAATACCCCGACGGGGACTCCCCCCGAGTCCATTTCTAACTGTCTCCAAAATACAACAACAGGAAGGGGCACTGGAGACTTTGCCTGTCAGACAAAACTATTCCCACCCCCAGCCCCAGGGAGAAGTGGCTATATCGGTGTTAGTTATGTAGTGCCGGGTTCATCACGAACAATAACTGTGCCCGCAGGACAGGCCTTCGCCGGTACCACCGCCCTGGAGTACACCCATTCAGTATATGCATTAGCCTACAAGGAGGTAGATGCAGGCACCAAACAGCTAGGGAACAACACCAAGGCCAGTGCCGTACTTCAAATGGACGTCAGAACCAGACTGGTGCCCATGTTCCAGTTTGCCGCCTTCTACAGGGAGGATCTGGAAATCCTACCTGGGCCTCAAATGGTATTAAACGGCCCCGTCCACACCAACGGTGATTTGTATCTGGGATCTGGCAATTTGCTCCGCATCCGGGGATTGGTCTCCACTCTAAGAGACATCTACAACAGGAGGAAAAATGATGGCAGCACTTATGCCGAGGGCAGAGTTCAAATTGATAACAGTGCGGGCACTGCCATTAATCTTCTCAGTGGCGGCACCGGCAGCACTAACCCAACCACTAACCCTATGGATCCAGATAGGGTCAGACAGACATGGGGCGGACGAGTAAGGGTGAGGATGCAAGAGCCAATACAAGTGCCCACAGCCACTGGGATCTTCGACAAAGCCAATGGGGACTACTGGAAAAATGCCGACCTTCGGATTATTTTTACCCCCCGATCCACCGCCAACAACAACTATCGCCGAATTACAAACAACAATTTCCCCTTCGACATAACTGTAATTAAGCGCAATCCTGATGGCAGCGTTAACAGCACCTACAGCCTGACCAACGAACAGAAAATGAGTCTGCTACAACCGGTTTTGGTGGGTGCAGACTTGGCTAACATACCCGCAAATGTGACCGTTGGTAGTACCAATGTTACTAATCCTTTCCACATCTGTACACCGGTAAGAGTGGAGAATTCTAACAGGACCGTATCACCGGCACTCAGACTGGGGAATACAACCTACAGCCAGTTAGGACAATGGTACCAGGCACTGAATGTAACACAAAAGAATGCCGTGAGAACAGTGGCTCAGGATTGGCTGCTCAAGGAGATCCACCATGCCAATTCCAATGTGGCAATCCGCTACTCCCTTCTGGACATTCCCGTTAAAGATGTTAAAAGCCAAGACGGCAACCTCTATAACAACTTTGCCACCAACCCCTCTAACAGTTTGAACAACAATCCGACACTAGTGGGGGCCTTTCCAGACTCCCAAGATAGACAGGGTGCCATAAACGCCATTGAGAACATGACTGCCCAAGAGATAGCAGGGCTGGCGCAATACCAGGGCACGGGCAGTGGAAGTGAAGTGCCTGGCACCAGACGCTGTTTTGCCCCCGCTCCCATTACAGATGTAGGAAGAGATGCCGCAAACCATGACACCCCCTATCGTTTCTACAATCACAGGGAAGAAAAAGATCTACGGCTGCTGCAGCTCAACTTAGAAAGCCTTGTAGTCTGGAATCGCGACGGCGTGTACCGAGACCCGGGTGGCGGCGGCGGGGGTGGCAATAATACTCATCTCGTCTCCGCCAATCAATTACTTTTCGACAGAGCCCCCGCTGACAACAATGCCCCTGGGCACTCCTTCCAACGCCTGGGTTTGGCAGCCAGAGACACCTCCCACGGCGGGCTGGTATTCTACGCCACTATGGGCAACAGCACCACTTGGACACCCCGTCAGAGCCCTTTTGGATTCGCCATTGTAAACGGGGAACAATTGCCTGGCCTAGGCACCACTCAAACTTACCCAGATCCCACCGGCCTTACCTTCGTCTCCGACCAGGCGTTATATGTACAAGGTGACTATAATGTAAATACAAGGGATTATCACACAGGGGCAAGCGAAAATTTGTCCAGCCCTCGAGGGGAGAATGAGTTCGTCACCCGGCCAGCTAACAAACAACCTGCTGCCTTCCTGGTGGACACCTTTACACCCCTTTCTAACGCCTGTATAAACAGTGACAGAACTGTTTTCCATGCACAACTGCCTGTGTCAAGCATCCCCTCAAACGATAGAGCGATCAGTTGTTCTGGCCATAGGGACCAATTGCCTAAACATACGGAATTTAATGCTGCCCTTTTAGCTGGCACAGATATTACTAATGCCCCCGGATATGGTTACAATGGTGGTCTGGAAAACTACCCCCGCTTCTTGGAGGACTGGACCGGGCGGGAGTGGCGTTATCGTGGTTCTTTTGTGAGCCTTGGCATCCCTATAAATGTCAGTGGCGCTTGGGGGAAAGCTAATGTTTATAGTCCTCCCCTTCGCCCCTGGGACTATGACCAAGACTTCAATGACGCCAGAAATCTGCCCCCCATGACACCACAGTTCGTCTACCTGATACAAGAAGCCTTTATCCGTAGTTACAGTCAACCGGGACAATAGGAGAAGAAAAAGGTATGATAGTCAACGGTGGTTAGAGAAGTGGGAAAAAAGTGACAGTAAAACCCGACTGGTTAAGAGTAAAGGCTCCACAAGTCCAAAGGGTGGGCACGGTAAAGGGCATCCTCCGGGATTTAAGCCTAAACACCGTGTGTGAGGAGGCCTCTTGTCCCAATATTGGTGAGTGTTTCCATGCCGGCACTGCTACTTTCCTTATTATGGGGCCAGCCTGCACCCGTGCCTGCCCCTACTGCGACATAGACTTCGATAAAACCCCCCGGGGATTAGACCCAACTGAACCCCTCCGTCTAGCCGAGGCCGTCCGTCGTCTCCGCCTCAGCCACGTAGTTGTCACCTCCGTCAACCGGGACGATCTCCCCGATGGCGGCGCCAGTCAATTCGTCGCCTGTGTCCGAGAAATCCGTAGAGCATCACCGAATACAACAATAGAACTACTAATACCAGATCTTTGTGGGAATTGGGAGGCCCTTAAGTTAATCCTAGAGGCACAGCCGGAAGTCCTCAATCACAACACTGAGACTGTCCCTAGATTGTACCGGCGAGTTCGTCCTCAGGGAGACTACAAGCGTAGTATGGAATTGTTGGCCAGAGTCAGGGAAATGGCGCCCAAAACCTATACCAAGTCCGGGATTATGGTGGGTTTAGGGGAAACAGACGAGGAGGTTAAACAGGTGATGCGGGATTTGCGTCAGGTAGACTGTGACATTCTTACCATCGGCCAGTATCTACAACCCTCCCCAAAACATCTCCCTGTGCAACAGTTTGTCCACCCCTCCCAGTTTGCCGCCTGGAAGGAATACGGGGAATCCCTCGGCTTCTTGCAAGTGGTTTCTAGCCCCCTCACCCGTAGCTCCTACCACGCCGAAGAGGTTCGACGTCTTATGACTCTTTATCCCCGATAGTCCTTATCCCCGCTAATTCTATTCTCAGCTCATTCTGTTAAGAAATGTTTAATGGCACTCATATGAGGGAACAAAAGGAGTAGGATAGTATCGGAGGTGCTGGAACTTGGCAAACCCAAAGGGAAAATCATGAGCAAACGTGCATCTGTGATGCGATTGTTGGCATTGGCCGGGTTGGTTTTCAGTGCCTCCTTTATGACGGCAGAGGCGGTGGAGTTTCCCAATGCCCCTAAAAGACAGCCCCCCAGAAGCACGGCCGCCGGGGGAAGAAGGGGAGGGGCGAGTCTCTGTATCCAGGGGACATTGCCTATGAAGGCATTAACCCCCGCCGACGACAATTATTTTACCACCATCTCCTCCCAGACCCCCTTTTTCGTCTACATCCCCAAAACCCAGGCCAAATTGGCCAGATTTGCCCTCAAAGACAGCACTGGCAATCAGATTGACTATCAGGAGATTCCTATACAACAGGGGGACTATATCCTCAGAATCAATCCCAGTCAAGATACAATACTGGATGTGGGGCAAAGTTATAACTGGGAAATTTCCCTGGTATGCCCCCCCGAAGTCCCAAACAGGGGCAGTGGTAATACTGTCAAGGGCACTGTAGAAAGGGTTTCCCCCGGCGGGCAACTTTTAGAAACCCTAATGGGAGAAACAGACACGGTAAAAAAGGCGCAGATTTACGCTAATGCCAACCTTTGGGGGGATACCATCGTATTGGTGGCCCAGGCGAAAAAATCCCAGCCCCGAGAATGGGTGGAATTGTTGAATTCTGTAGGTTTGCAGGCTTACGCCAACAAGCCGATAATCTCATCCTCCCCGGTGACAAGATAATGGGCGAAATGACGTGCTAGCGGGGGTGCAAATACAAAAGGGCTAGTAAACCCGGAAAATACTGACAGCCCCTCCCTCTCTGGTATTTCCTTTACCAAAAATGGCGCCTCTTTTGAAAAAGCCACCTGGCAATTGTACCAGTTCCCCGGCAATTGGGCAAGGGGTGGTAGTATTTTACCAATGGCTTCTCTTAGTCTTTTCTCACTGGTTTTGGCGTCAATCTTCGGGTTGAGGTTGGGTATAATCTGACTAATCTGCCCCAGGCAACAACTACCATCTTTGAACTGAATAGCCCCTGCCTCTAACACATCTCCGTATATTGTATCACTCTGGGACTCCCATATAGCTTCCCGGGCCACTTTTTTCTCCGTGTCAAGGCGATTAGTAGTTGCTGGCATTACCAAGGTAGAAAGTTTGATGTCGCTGGGATGGGTTTTAACGACCTGTGCTTGACTAAAATACAATGGTAAATCTACCCCATTCTCTTGGAATATTCTACGGGAAAACGCTCCCGCACAAACCACTACTTTCTCTGCTAAATAGCTGTTATTTTTGCCACTTACCCCCTCTATTTTTCCCTTATTTCTCCTCAAGGACAGTCCCTCGTCTATTATTATTTTGCCCCCTAATTTTTCCAATTTTCTCCTATAAGCACTTAATAATTTTGAAGGGTTAACATGCCCCTGAGGAAATTTTAAACTGCCGGCAATTGCCTCCGGATTTATTAGGGGCTCAAGGGAAATAGTCTCAGCAACGTCTAAAAATTCCGGCTTGATATAAAACTGTTTATACTCCTCAAAAGTCCTCTCGACATCTTGGTTTTTATCAATAGTAAATAGCAATGTTATATCCCTAAACTCTACATCTTCATCCAGTTGTTCATGGAGATTGCGATAAATTTCAATGGCCTCCTCGCATAGTTTTATGGTAAGCTCATCAGTACCACACCAGTAAGCAATACCCCCATAACTCAAAACAGTAGCATTGACAGGATTATATGTTTTTTCTAATAACAAAACCCTCGCATTTTGTTGGGCTAATTCCACCGCCAGGGCACAACCAGTTAGGCCTGCCCCAATAACAATTATGTCGTATTTATCCATACACTTGTCCAAGGGCTCATAATTCTAAACACTGAAATCATTCTATTATCCCATTGACCCCTTGAAATTCATCCCTGGGGCTAATTATAATTAACAATGTGGAGAGATGGCAGAGTGGTTGATTGCGGCAGTCTCGAAAACTGCTAGAGACTTTATGTCTCTCGTGGGTTCAAATCCCACTCTCTCCGGTTTGGCTAAACCCCCTCTCACCTTTTGCTACCCTGTACGGGCAGTCTGTCGGCGTTGCTTTGCTTGACTTGGGTGTCCCTAATGCTCCCTTAACGCCCGTATTATTGGTATCTTTTATCAAATGGAGCACTGTCAAAACCCCACCATTAAAGGCCTGAACCCTGTCCGCTTTAACAGCAAATAATATCATTTAGCCCCCTCGCCCCCGACACACCACCCTAACCCTAGGGCCATCTGTCCGTCAACCCCACAGGAAGCCTCTCTGCCACCCTCTTTAAAAATTTTCTTTTAAAAACTCCCTACTTTTTCACCAACAGGGCATCCAACCCCGAGGCTTATCGTACAGGACCCGCCGGGGTTAATTATTGGAAACGAGCCTCCCCGGCACAATAAAAGATGGGCGATAGTAGATTCGAACTACTGGCATCCTGCTTGTAAGGCAGGCGCTCTACCGCTGAGCTAATCGCCCTGACTCACGGTATGATATTATAGCAAAAAGAAAAAAGGATTGCAATGCCGTCGGGGAAAATTCACGACAGAATTACCTGGATATGTTTGCCTCCCGTGGTGGCGGGGGGGTTAGTGGTGACAAGGGATATAATTTTGACGCTGTGTAGTAGTGTGGCTTTTGTCTTTAGCGGGTTGATGTTTGGGCCGGATTTAGACATTTATTCGTTACAATTCAAACGCTGGGGTTTTCTGAGGTTTATTTGGCTTCCCTATCAGAAACTATTAAGACATAGATCCTTTCTCTCCCATGGTATCCTAATAGGGACAATGGGCAGGGTAGTATATTTCGTCTCAGTAGTCTTGGCAATGGTGGTGTTGTGGGGAATAATCGGGAAACTGATTCTCGGTGTATCTTGGGATTGGCGGGAGTGGATAGTTGCCGGTTATACGGAAGTAAAGGAGAATTATTGGCAGGAGACAATGGCAGTTTTTTTGGGGCTAGAATTAGGTGCAATGAGTCACTATCTAGCAGATATAGGGGAGAATTGGCGGCAGAGTCATATTCAACTAAAGGCGAGAAGAAAAAAAAGACGGGGTAGGAAGAAATAGTGGTTTTTAAAGTTAAAGACGGGAAATAAGAGAGTAAACCCCAAAGACAACTAGGATTATGCCACTGAGAGGGTTTAGCCACCGGGTGACGGTTTTGAGAGATATTAGACTCTTAATAATACCAGTAAAAGTGCCGGCCACAACCAGAGGAGACACATAACCCAAAGCATAACTGCCTAGAAAAAGACTACTGAGGATAAGATTGCCACTACTGCTGACATATGCTAGAAGTGTTATTAGAACCGGAGTACTACAAGGAGAAGCAATAAAACCGAAACTGACACCAAGAAGATAAGATTGTAGGCTTTTGGGAAAGCTTTTGTTGGAGGGTAGGGGGATATTCCACTGAGGTATTGGCAAAGGGATGACTTCCAGAAGATTTAAACCCATAACCATGGCGATGATACTAACTATGAGAGGTAAACCCTTGCCAACCTGTCCATATACCTTACCAAACAAGGCGGCGAAAATCCCCAAGGCGGAAAGGGTGGTGGCTAAGCCGGCGGCAAAGAAGATTGACTGAAAAAAGGCAGATAACCTCCCCCCCCTCTCATACCCGCCAATGTAGGCAATTGTCAGGGGTAGCATTGACAACATGCAGGGAGTTAGACTAGTAATCAGTCCTGTAAAGTAAATTATTGCTAAACTGACAGGGGAGACTTGTTGTAGTTGTGAGGAAACTATACTGTCTGCTATCTGTTGTAGTCGATATAGCAATAGAGAAACTTCTGCTAGCATCACCCATAAGAGTATATTCTCCTCTCTTAGGATAGAATAAAAGGGTTTTCCACTGTCAGACAGACAATGTCTAGAATTATCCTCTGCCTATACCTGCTAATTTCCCTAGCTTTGTCAGGTTGTAGGGGAAATAAGGCTTTGGAGTCTCGTTTTGCCGCCAATCCCGGATTAATTCCTGCTAAAAACACTGAAAACGAAATAATACTCCCCTTTAACTTCCCCATTTACCCATCCATAACTTTAAACACAGTGGCAGGAAACAAAATCATGGGAGTAACTCCAGATGCAACTAATATAATTTTGGGTTACTACGAGAGGGAATTGAAAAGGAGAGATTGGATAATAGAAGAAAAAACGGAAAATACCATCAAGGCTAGGGATGAAAAACAGAAAGTGGGAGTAGTTTTGACTGCCATTGCCAGGGGTGGAAACACAGAATTTACCCTCACCTATCAGACTAATCAGAATAATCAAACCAATCAAACCACTCAAACCAGTCAGAATAATCAGAATAATCAGACTAGTAGCGAAACCAGCAACAGTGGTAACAATTCAATAAACAACATCCCCACTGTTAAAGACAACAATCCCCCAAAACTAGATGCAGCCTTGGAGGAATTGGTGAGACTACAGATTATCAGGGATTCTCAGGTAAATCCGTATAAAATAATTACTAGGAGAGAGTATGCCCGTTGGTTGGTGACAGTAAACAATCTTTTATTCAAAAACAGTAACGGTAAGATTATTCGTCTTGCCAATAGTAACAGCAAACCGGTTTTTAACGATGTCACCCAGGAAGATCCAGACTTTGGTATTATTCAGGGATTAGCAGAGGCAGGGATAATTCCTTCCTCTTTAACCCACCAGGATGGCAAGTATTTGAATTTCTACCCAGACAAACCCCTAACCAGAGAAGACTTAATCGCCTGGAAGACGCCACTGGATTTTCGTCAGAGTTTGCCTAACGTAACACTGGATGCCATTAAAAACACATGGGGGTTTAAGGATGCAGAAAAGATAAATCCACAACTATGGCCCCTATTATATCTGGACTGGCAAAATGGGGAATTGTCTAATGTAAGAAAAGCCTTTGGCTATATTACCATCTTCCAGCCACAAAAACCAGTAACTGTAGAGGAGGCGGCAAGGGTATTAAGTAGTTTTGGCATTCAGACAGACGTGGCCTACCTAAAAAATGTACCATAAGGAGGCAACAACCAACCATCTGTTCAGTTAAGATATTGACAATTACTATACTAAAATAAGATACAGATATATGAAACCTATTACTATATTAGGTTCTACCGGTTCTATTGGCACTCAAACTTTAGACATTGTAAGAAACTACCCCTCAAAATTCAGGGTAGTAGGATTAGCGGCTGGTAATAATGTTAGCCTGTTAGCGGAACAGATAAAAGAGTTTAAACCAGAAATAGTAGCTATTCGCAATCCTGAGAAATTATGGGAGTTGAAAGAAGCAATTGCCGGGGTATCACCACAACCCATACTGTTGGCTGGGAAGGCAGCCATTGAGGAGGTGGCCGCCTATGGGGATGCGGAAACAGTGGTAACCGGGATTGTGGGTTGTGCGGGATTACTGCCTACCATTGCCGCCATCAAAGCCAAGAAGGATATCGCCCTGGCTAACAAGGAAACCCTGATTGCCGGAGCCCCAGTTGTGCTACCATTGGTTAGAGAGCATGGGGTAAAATTACTGCCCGCAGATTCCGAACACTCTGCCATTTTCCAATGCTTACAAGGTGTGCCCCCTGGAGGATTAAAAAGGATAATTCTGACTGCATCGGGGGGTGCCTTTCGTGATTTGCCAGTGGAGGCACTCAGGCATGTTACCGTAGCCGATGCCTTAAAACACCCTAACTGGTCCATGGGACAAAAAATCACCATCGATTCTGCTACTCTGATGAATAAGGGATTGGAGGTTATCGAGGCCCACTTTTTGTTTTCCCTAGACTACGACCATATTGATATTCTAATCCATCCCCAGAGTATTGTTCATTCTTTAATCGAATTACAAGATACTTCCGTATTAGCACAACTGGGATGGGCGGATATGCGTCTACCACTGTTGTATGCGTTATCATACCCTAAAAGAATAGCCACCGATTGGAAGCCCCTAGACTTAGTGGCGGTTGGAAGTCTTACCTTTCGTGCACCCGATCATCAGAAGTATCCATGTATGAAATTAGCATACGCAGCAGGAAGGGCGGGAGGGTGTATGCCGGCTGTGTTGAATGCGGCAAATGAGGAGGCGGTAGCATTGTTTTTGCGGGAAAGGATAGGTTTTTTAGATATCCCCCGGCTAATAGAGGAAGCCTGTGAAAATTTCGTTGGGCAGAATAAGTCCAATCCTAGTCTAGAAGAAATTTTGTGGGCCGACCGGTGGGCAAGAAGATTTGTAGAACAGCAGGTTTCTGTTTCTGCCTAAAATAGGGGAATGGGGGTATTATTGCCCCATTTCCCTACAGCTGGTAAATTGGTTATGACATGGGATTTTTCGCCTCAATTTCTCATCCAGGGAATAGAGCGGGATTGTGCTAGATTCTACCTACAAGACTATTATGAGAATCGGACCCAGGTGGTAGCTGGTGTCGCCGATGGGGGTTATAATGGGGGGAACATAGAGGGAATACCCGTTTTCGACCTAGTAACAGAGGCCCTAGCCAGTCATCCCGAGATTGTGACTAGTATTATTTGCAGTCATCCCTATCGGGTGTTGGATGCCACCAGAGAAGCCATTGAAAGTGGTATAAGTCAGATTGTCATTCACTCAGAAGGGATACCTCCCTTAGACTTGCTGAAGATATATCAGACGGGAGAGAAAAGGGGTGTAAGGATAGTAGGTGTTTCTGGGGGAGGGATTTTAATACCTGGTTGTTTTTATTGTGGCATGAATTATGCTAGTTTCTTTTCTAAAGGCAATGTTGCTATAATAAACTACTGTGAGCAAATAGTTGCTGCTGAGATTGCCTACTGTTTGAGGGAGGCTGGGTTGGGGGTGTCCCTGGCAGTTAGTTTTGGGGAGGGGGGGTTAGCCTTTGAGAATTCCCATATTTGGTTTGAATGGTGTGAGGCTCATAAGGACACCCATTTAGTTATTGTAAGTATAAAAGGGTTAGTGGGAGAACAAGTAAAACAATTAGCCACCTTACTGCAGAAAACCAACAAGCCTAAGATAGTTTATTGTTTTGATGTCAGAGGAGTACAACAGAGACTACAATACAAGAATAAAGGGAAAGTGGTTTGCGATCAGATAGAATTGCATCTTCATCTCCAAAACTCCTGGCAATCTATAATTGAGGAGTTAAGGGATGAGAGGACTGTGATTGTTGACAATCTGCTTGTTATCCCACAATTGTGTAAAAGAGGGTTATAATAGCCTTCCCTCGGTTTATGGTTATACCGGGGGGGTTGACGACATGCCCAGTGTGTAGGATGATG
>DVEF01000039.1 GCA_015295805.1 Geminocystis sp. M7585_C2015_104
GGGATAGGGTTTGATGTCACTGCCCACAGGACTATATACTACCTCTACTGCGTCTGCCAGGTCAAACAATAACTCGTCCAAGTCCAAAAAGGACATGTGACAACCAGAACATCCCGCCAACCAGACAGTAGCGAATCTTATCTTGTCCATTGGTGTTCCTCCCTAGCAGTGTGTAGGAATTCGATGTAGTCTGGGTGTTTTTTCATTTCCGCGGTGGTAACACCTTTGCGGAAGATACTACCAGTAGGACAAGCTTCTACACATTTACCACAAGAGGTACAAGAGGATACTTCTCCCCAGGGTTGGTTGAGGCCACTGATAATCTTGGCGGCGGCTCCTCTGAAGGCCACATTCCAGACGTGGGCTCCTTCAATTTCGGCACACACGCGGACACAGCGAGTACACAAGATACAACGGTTGTGATCTATACCAAAGAGGGGATGGGACAAGTCTACATCCCTTTCGGGGAAGCGATAGTTAAACCGGGTGTGATCCATTCCCACTTCTATGGCTACGTCTTGGAGTTCACAGTTGCCATTGGAGACACAGAAGGCACAGATGTGATTCCCCTCGGCGAAGAGGAGTTCCACCAGCATCTTGCGGTATTCTTTTAGCTTTGCCGTCTGGGTAAACACTTCCATGCCCTCACTAACGGTGGTGACACAACTGGCGTGGAGTCTGTCACTGCCCTTTATTTCCACCAAACAGAGACGACAGGCGCCTACCGCAGAAACCCCTTCCAGGTAACAAAGGGTGGGTATCTTTATGCCTGCCTCCTTGGCTGCCTGAAGGATGGTGCTGCCGGCTTCTATGGCTACGTCCACGTTGTCAATTTTCAGGGTTACTACAGACATGTTCTCTTATGACTTCAATAATTGTTTGTATTCCTGTTCAAAGAAACGAAGGGTGCTCAAAACGGGATTAGGGGCAGTTTGGCCTAGGCCACAAAGACTAGCTTCTTTCACCAGAGCCGACAATTGGCGAAGACTTTCTAAGTCCTTTTCTGTGGCTTCCCCATTGAGTATTTTCGTCAGCATCTGGTACAGTTGTACTGTTCCTGTCCTACAGGGAATACATTTGCCACAGGTTTCCCCTCTACAGAATTCCATGTAGAAGCGGGCTAGTCCTACCATGTTTGTATCTTCATCAACTACAATCATCCCTCCAGAGCCCATAATAGTGCCGAGGGATTTGAGGGACTCGTAGTCGACGGGAGTATCAAAGTACTCAAAGGGGATACAGCCGCCAGAAGGACCGCCGGTTTGGACGGCTTTGACTTTCTTGCCATCAGCACAACCTTCCCCCATTTCCATGACAATGCGGTTGATGGTAGTGCCCATGGGAACCTCAATGAGGCCTGTATTTTTTACCTTGCCGGTGAGGGCAAAGACTTTGGTGCCTTTACTGGTGGGGGTTCCGATACGACTGTACCATTCTCCTCCTTCCCGGATGATGGGCACCACATTGGCAAAAGTTTCCACGTTGTTGATAAGGGTGGGACAGCCCCACAGGCCGGATTCTGCCGGGTAGGGAGGACGTGGCCTGGGGTTACCCCGTTTCCCCTCAATGGAGGCGATGAGGGCGGTTTCTTCTCCACAGACAAAGGCCCCGGCTCCCACTCTTATATCTACCTTGAAATCGAAATTACTACCAAATATCTGAGTGCCCAGTATTTCCCGTCTCTTTGCTTGCTGAATGGCCTTTTGCAGACGGGAGATGGCCAGGGGGTATTCGGCGCGGACGTAGATATAGCCCTGGTTGGCCCCCACGGCATAGGCGGCAATGGCCATTCCTTCTAAAACCCGGTGGGGGTCGCTTTCCAGGACACTTCTGTCCATGAAGGCTCCTGGATCCCCCTCATCGGCGTTGCACACCACATACTTAGGGGTTTTTGGCATTTTGGCTACGGTGGACCATTTCAAGCCGGTGGGATAGCCGGCACCACCCCTGCCTCGCAAACCGCTGACGGTGATTTCCCTAATCACCTCTTGGGGAGTCATGGAGTGTAGTACTTTTTCCAACTGTTGATAACCCCCCACTGCTATGTATTCGTCTATTTCTTCTGGGTTGATTTTGCCGCAGTTTTCCAGTACTATGGGCATCTGATAGGCAAAGAAGGGGTGGTCATAACTGCCGGCAGGTGCTGTGGGGGTGACAGAATCGTCCTTGATGCTGGCCACCAAAGAGGGAGCATCTTCTGGTCTTACTCTTTCATAGAGTTTGCCCTGAATATCTACCAGACAACCCCGCCCACAGAGACGCATACACCCCACCGGGCATACTTCTACTTCTTCTGTTAGTCCCTGGGCTGATACTTCTCGTTGTAGAGCCTCGGCTACGGCTAGGGAGCCACAGGATTGACAACCGGCGGCGTGACAGTAGCGAATCCTAATAGGTTTACGTTGTGCCAGGTATTCGGCGGCGATTCTTTGTAGTTCAGAAAACTCCATAGTCTACTCCTGTAGCCAATTTTGAACCTGGGTACGAACACTTTCCGGCGTTTGTTTGCCACAAACCTTGCCGTCGAAGATAGCGGCTGGGGCTAACCCACAGGCGCCAATACAGCGGGCAGTCATTAGGGATACCTTGCCGTCTGGGGTAGTTTCACCGGGGTGGAGATTGAAATTTTCTGCCAATTCTTCTAAAAGACGAGGGGAGTCTTTCACGTAACAAGCGGTGCCCAGACAGATAACGCAAGAGTGAGCCCCTGCTGGCTTTAGGGAGAAGAGGTGGTAGAAGGTTGCAACGCCGAATACTTCACTAGGTGGGAGTTTCAGCTGTCTTGCGACATACAGCAGCACATCATCTTCCAGATAGCCGAAGGTGGACTGTGCTTTGTGTAGCACTTCGATTAGCGCATCCTGTCTACAGTGGTTTTTTTTGATAACCACATCCAGGATTTTAAAACGTTTATCCTTCTCCTGTTGTTGGGGAGTGGGTCTTTCTAGGGTTTTAGTAGCCATTATTTTCCTTTCCCGAGCCTAATTATCCGGAAATTGGGTAACTTCAGGCCTTTCTACCTTAAATGTAGCACGGGTTTTTGGGATGGTTTCATTCTCTTGTACTTCCTACAAGATTCTTAACTATTCCCCCGTTTGCCCAGAATCTCCTTTCCCAGTTGCGCGTACTTTTGCCAGCCTTTTTTTGCCCCCTCGTCGCTGTAGTCTTTTACAGTTTTGCCATGTTGTGCCGCCCTCTCAAAGGCTACTAGTAAAGGTATTTCCGTTTTAAAAAGTGGTATTTTATTTTCTTCCAAGAAGTATCTGGCTGTCTTGCTGCTTACTGTCCTGTAGTCTACTTTTGTCAAGAGAACCTTATATTTATTTACACTAACTTGGTGTTTCCTTAATATTTCTACGGCTTTAATAGTGGCATCCAAGTCCAGGTGGTTGGGGGTGGTGGGGATAATCATTAAATCGTTACTCTTGGCCAAATCTACAAACTCTTCCTCCTCCGGTCCTCCCCTCATGTCAATGATAACATGGGTATAACGGGCTATTATGGCCACTGCTCCGGCCTGGGAAGCCACCATAAATGGCAATTTGTCCTCCTTTGCCCAAACCAAGGCCGAGCGATTCCTGTCTGCATCTATCAACAGTGTCGGTTTATCCTGTTGGAAATAGGCTGCTAGGTGAATGGCAGTGGTGGTCTTCCCCACCCCCCCCTTCAAGGAGGCTACTGCTAGGTGCATAATCTTTCTCTCTCCACATTCCATGTTACCAAAAAGGTCTTTGTCCTACGTTAATATTTTTCGCTTCCCTTGACAATCTCCCTTCCTTTACAATGGAATTGTGAAGTTTTGTAACGGTTTGTAACGTTTTAAAAATTAAGATTTAGGGTTCAAAACCAGTATGCCTTCAAGCCCTTATATTCATCTGGTATTTTTGTTCTTCTCAAGCCTTTTCTTCTGGATTGGCAACACCTGTCTGCTGCCCGTTTTACCAACATACCTGGAAGACACAGGGCTTACTGCCAAACAGGTGGGTTATATTATGGCCTGTTTCGCCATTGGCTTGTTATTATCCCGCGTCTGGTTGGGTAAACTAGCCGATGAGGGTTTAAAACAGACAATCTCTAGGTTGTCTCTGCCCTCTGCCATTGGCCATGCAGTTTTGAGCCTTTTTCGTTGTTGCTTCGGGAGGCTGGTATATTATCCCAGTCGTAAAATTGTGATTGTTATAGGCACAATAGTAGCCTTTACTGCCCCCCTATTATATCTCTTCTTTGTGGCTGTCCCCCAGTTGGTGTTGATTCGTGCCTTTCATGGGATAAGTATTGCAGCTTTCACTACAGGTTATAGTGCCCTAGTGGTAGACTTATCTCCTCCCCAGAAAAAGGGGGAATTGATAGGCTATATGAGTTTAGCTGTGCCCATTGGCATGGCCATTGGCCCCTCTGTGGGGGGTTTTTTGCTAGACTATACTAGTAATTACCAAGTGGTGTTTATTACAGCCGCCCTTTGTGGTCTGATTGCCCTTGGTTTTATAATCCTAGTCCCAGAAATCATCTATAAGACTGAGACTAATATCTCTGAGGAAAAGCCAACGGAGGTTGGCAGGAGTCGGGGTTTTCTGCAACTGATACTGTCTCCTTCCCTACTGGCCCCTACTGTGGTTTTACTGCTGGTGGGCTCCATTTTCGGCACTCTGGTGACATTTTTGCCCTTATATATCCGTCATCTGCGTCTAGATTTCAATGCCGGTTTGTTTTATTCTTCCGCCGCCATTGCCTCTTTTGTGGTTAGGTTTGTAGCCGGTAAGGCTTCAGACCGTTATGGGCGTGGTGTATTTATAACACTTAGTTTGTTGTGTTACATAATAGCTATGGGTCTGCTAACCCTGGGGAATAGTGGGGAAACCATTATGCTGGCGGCCATTACTGAGGGGATGGGTGCTGGCATAATTTTCCCTATAAGCCTTGCCCTGGTGGCAGATCGCTGTAGTACCAGTGAAAGGGGGAAGGCCTTTGCCATCTGTATCAGTGGTTTTGATTTAGGGGTAGCTTTGGGGGGGCCTGTTTTGGGCGCCGCCGTATTGGACTTTGGTTATCGTGTCCTGTTTGCTAGTACTACTGTTATGGCCATATTAGCCCTTTTGGTTTTCCTCACCTTCAGCAACAAAAAGCCCAGGTATTCATGGGCTTTTGCTTTTGGCTTGGCACCGGATTTATATGCCCAATAGCCCCCCTTTCAACCCTTGTAGTTGCCAATCAGATATAACAAGGCCATTCTGACGGCAACTCCATTGGTTACTTGTTCCCCAATGAGGCTATAATTGGGGTCATCCATTAGTTCCGAACTAATTTCTACCCCCCTGTTGACGGGCCCAGGATGTAGCACTTTTACTCCCGGCTTGCACCACTTCAGTCTCTCATGAGTAATGCCAAATAACTGATGGTATTCCCGCAGACTGGGCAAAAGGTAGTCGCTCATTCTCTCTTTTTGTAGGCGTAGTGTCATAACAAAATCTGCCCCTTCCAATGCCGGCTTTAATTCCCAGTGGATAAACAGACGCCCTTGGTGTTTGTTGTTTACTATCTCCTTGAATGGCATAGGTAAAAGGGTGGGTGGTGCG
The DNA here is from genome assembly GCA_015295805.1 of Geminocystis sp. M7585_C2015_104. NCBI lineage: Bacteria > Bacillati > Cyanobacteriota > Cyanophyceae > Chroococcales > Geminocystaceae > Geminocystis > Geminocystis sp. M7585_C2015_104. Next base: position 5,574 of record DVEF01000039.1, read on the forward strand.
GCCAAGTGAACTTCTGCACCGCCTGCCAGTAGACTGTATATATTAGAACGAGCCACCCTGGAGTGGAGAATATCTCCCACAATAGCTATTTTTTTCCCCTCTAATAGGGAGATTCTGGGATTTTCTGCATCCAGACAACTACAAATAGTAAACAAGTCCAACAATCCCTGGGATGGATGTTGATGTAGGCCATCACCGGCATTAAAGACACTTACCCCCGAATTCAATTTATCCAGCTGGGTAGCTATATTCAGGGGCACTCCAGAGCCACTATGACGGATTACCATTATATTAGCCCCCATGGACCAATAGGTGGTTACTGTATCCAGGATAGTTTCCCCTTTAGTCAAAGAGGAGGTGCCTGGACTAAAATTGAGTACATCTGCCGAAAGTCTTTTGGCAGCTAACTCAAAACTGCTACGAGTGCGGGTGGATGGCTCAAAGAATAGATTTGCCACCACTTGCCCCTGGAGGGCCGGTACTTTTTTTGTCTTACTCTGTAGAACAGAACGAAAACTAAGGGCAGTACTAAGTACCATGTCATATTCTGCCACGGTAAAGTCTTCTAGGGAGAGAATGTGTTTTCTTTGCCACTGTGTATTCATTGTTAGTCCGCAAGTCTGCAAGAAGTGATAACTTTAGGAAAGCTAAGAGCCTGGGGGATGAATGTAGGTCTCAAGGTGTGTTATACTAGCATAGTTCAGCGAAAAACACCTAAACTGTTCCAGTAAACCCCAATCATCTTGTAAAAGCGATTTGTGAGAGTATGAAAGTCACTCAGGAGAAACTGCCTGCTAGTCAAATTGGGTTGGAAATAGAAATCCCTGCAGAAATAACTAAATTTACCTACGAGAAGGTTATCACGGAAATTGCCCAGAATACCAGTATACCCGGGTTCAGAAAAGGAAAGGCTCCCCGTGCAGTTGTCCTGCAACGCATTGGCGTCGATAGAATCAAAGCAGCGGTTGTTGACGAGTTAATCTCCGACAGTCTTAAAAAAGCCATTGAACAAGAGTCTATTCCGGCTATTGGCAATTATCAACTACGTTCTAATTTTGAAGAACTTGTGCAACAATTTGACCCAGAAAAGCCCTTTGTATATCGTGCCGCCGTAGATGTGCCACCGGAGGTGAATTTAGGGCAGTATACTGGCTTACACATCAAGGCAGAGGAGGTTAAATACAATCCCGAGGATGTGGATAAACTGCTTAGGGAAAACCAAGAAAAAATGGCTACCTTTGTGCCGGTAGAAAATCGTCCAGCACAGATGGGGGATATAGTAGTAATAGACTTTGAAGGGCGCAAAAAAGCTGCTGACAACGGAGAAGGGGAAATTCTGCCCAATTTTACCGCCAAAGAATACCAGCTGGAGTTGAGGGAGGGCAAATTCATTCCCGGCTTTGTAGAAGGCATCGTTGGTATGAATCTGGAGGAAACTAAGAAGCTACACCTATCCCTGCCAGAAGACTATCCCCAAAAAGATTTAGCCGGCAAGGAGGTAGTTGTCACTGTAACCCTCAAGGAAATCAAAGAGAAAGAATTGCCCCCCCTAGATGACGAATTTGCCAAGGAAATCAGTGAATTCCAAACCATGGCTCAGTTGCGGGAATCCTTAGAAAAACAATTTCGGGAAAAGGCAGAAAATGAAACAAAGTACAACATTCACAATGCCATTGTTGAAGAATTGTTGAAACACACCCAAATCGATTTGCCAAAAACTATGATAGAGGAAGAGGTACAAAGTATCCTCCTCCGGACAGCAAGTCAGGTTCAAAGTTATGGACTCGATGTTAAGAGATTTTTCACCAAGGAGATGATCGCCCGAATGCGGGAGAATGCTAAGCCGGAAGCTAGCAGAAATCTCCATGCCCACATCATTCTGCAAAAAATAGCTGAAAAGGAGGGGATTACCGTCAGCGAGGAGGAAATCAAGGCGAGATGTGAGGAGATTAGACAAGAACTCAAAGACGACGTAGATGAAACCAAGTTGGAGCAATATGTAAAATCTGAGCTGACGGCAGAAAAAACTCTCCAGTGGCTAGAAACCCATAACCAAATTGAATTAGTGCCACAGGGGAGTCTGAGTAAAGAAAACAGCCAACCCCAGTCTGAGTCACAGTCTCAACCCAATCCAGAAACAGAAGGCTAATGGCTGAGGATATGTCCGACAGTCAAATCAAGGAAACCAAGGAGATGAAATACGGGGAAAGGGCAATCATAGAAGGGCAGTTGACCACCTTCCCCAATCCCCGTCCTGGTAGAATATACGACATTGATATTACTCTACCAGAGTTCACCTGTAAATGTCCCTTTTCCGGCTACCCGGACTTCGCCACCATTCACATCAACTACTGCCCGGATGAAAAAATAGTAGAATTGAAGGCATTGAAGCTATATATTAACAGTTACCGGGACCGTTATATTTCCCACGAGGAGGCGGTAAACCAGATTCTAGACGCCTTCGTGGCGGTGGCCGAGCCTCTCTATGTTACCATCAAGGGGGACTTCAATCCTCGGGGCAATGTGCACACAGTTGTAACCGTTAAATATACAAAACCTGGGTTTAAGTCGGAACAGGGGTAACCTACAAGCCATCACGGGCCCTCTTATAGGCAGCCATAACCGCAGATATTACGGCCCCACGGAATCCTCTATCCTCCAATGCCATCACCCCGGCAATGGTGGTACCTCCTGGACTACTTACTTGCTCCTTTAGTAATGCTGGGTGTAGTTTTTTAAGTTTCAGGAGGGTAGCTGTACCCAGGACAGTTTGAATGGCCAAATCCAAGGCCATTTGTCTGGGCAATCCTGCGGCCACTCCCCCGTCACTTAAAGCCTCTACCATCATGGCCACGAAGGCAGGGCCTGACCCAGATAGGCCAGTAACCGCATCCATCAGGTATTCTGGGACCTCCACCACCTCCCCAACGGCCTCGAATATAGCTCTCACCTGTTGCAACTGTAGTGGGGATACTAGGTCATTGGCGGTGATGGCCGTCATGGCCTGTCCTACCACTGCTGGCGTATTAGGCATCACCCTTACAAGAGGCAAACCGGGAAAACCCTCCGCCAAAAGGTCTAGAGAAACCCCCGCTAAAATTGACACCACCAGAGGGCGGTTGGTAGTATCATCTAGTTTTAGGCTGGCCACCACCTCTTTTAGGTTCTGTGGTTTAACTGCCAACAACAGTATTTCTGATTCTGCCAATACCCTTTGGTTATCCTCAGTGACGGCTACCTGGTAGGTTTTTTGCCACCACTGACGACGACTCACAAGGGGTTCACCTATTATGATATTGTCCCCATTATAAAGGTTTTTTTCCAAAAGGCGGGAAATAATAGCCTCTGCCATCACTCCCCCGCCTATCACACCCAATGAGAAAGACACTGTTTTAATTCCCCTCTCTCTTCTTCCGACTAACTCAGACTACCTATACCCCTTTCATCCCAAAGGGATTCTGTAATGGGTTTATTCAAACCCTCCGAGGAGGCGAATCCACTTTTGCGGTTGGGATAGGATTTCCCCGTAATGGTGCTTACCTTAACATTTCTAGGGGTAAACAGGAAAATACTTTCTCCTATTCTCTCTTGGTGTCCATCAATAGCATAAGTGCCCCCTGCTACAAAGTCTACTGCCCTCTGAGCCTCTTCCGGCTCCATTACGTTAAGATTTAATACCACACACCTTTGTTCTTTTAGGGTTTGAATCACCTGGGGAATTTCGTCAAAGGAGTGGGGCTCAATTACTACTACCTCGGCTACCATATTGTTAACTCCAGGCATACCAATTACGTTATTGGGAAAACCAGACATAGTGGTATCGTGACTGCTATCCAGATAAGAATTGGGGGGGAAGGTTTCTGGTTTTTGACTCTCTCTGCCGCGGCGACGACGGATATTAGAGGCAGCAGGTGTTGGTATTTCCCCCCCGTCCACCACCGCCTCCGATTTCCCCTCTTTTGTTGATTTCTCCGCGGCTGTCATATTTTCGATTTCCTGTTCGTAGTATTGGAAATCTTCTTGTCCTCCGCCGATAATATCTTTTAGTTTTCCTAGGAAGTTGCTCACTTTTTCCCTTATTTCCCTCTAATTCCTAACGACTCTAGTATGATAGTATAAACCCTTTCCTGATTGCTATATATGCCTTACTCTATTTCTCCACAGTAGGACATAGTTTATCTGTAGACTTGTTAATCCTTCTTTTTTCAGTAGGTTTTTGCCATCTCCTGGTTGGGGCGCGAGCGAGGTTGTTTTTTCCCAATATATACTCCAAACTTTTCGACATTCACTCGCCAACTGGGAGTATTTTATTTCCTCCCTACCATTATAAACACTGGGTACTCTTTTTTATTTTCTCCCCTCTCCTTTTCTACCGTGTAAATTATATCATGTTTTATATCTCTAAACCCCGCTTCTTGGAAAAATTTTTCCATGTCTTTTATCTCAAAGCCAAAATGTTCAACTCCGTCGTTTTCTTCGTGGAATGTTCCATCTTCTTTCACCAATTCTGCCACTGCAATACAACCCCCTTCTTTTAGAGCCCTGTATAATTTTTTGAGTATATCAACAGGATATTTTATATGATGAAATGTCATACTGCTCACTATCACATCAAAATTTTGGTTTAACTCCTCTTGTGACAACTCTATATGGTAAGCTTGGGCGTTTATGTTATTCTCTTTTGCCTTTTTGTTAAATACTTCTACCATTGCCTTTGAGTTGTCTATCCCTGTTATATGTCCGACATCTTCTGCCAGAAAAAATGAGACCAATCCCGTGCCACATCCGAAGTCTAACAGATTGAATCTCCTTTCGAGAGAAATAAATTTTCTTACACCATTCGCGACGGATTTTGCCATATTCACTCTAATAGGGTTTTCATCCCAGTTGATGGCTGCTCTATCAAACTTGGACATTTTTCTTCTCTTAAAAAATCAAAATTCACCACCAGGGATTATAGCATAATTGCTATTCTACAATCTAGTTACAGTAAATTTTTATTGTCTACTGTAGAATTTCCCTAGTAGCAACACAGCCAACAGCTCTCCTTATTCTGCTTTTTTGCCGTTTTCAGTCCGCTCTTTTAGCAAATGATGGTTATATCTGTTGTACTTTAATGCTCATTGTTTATTATTTATTTGAAAATTTTTATTTATAATTATCCCCATATAATTTCGGCTTTATTAATTATTGATAAATCTTAAACAGATATCATAAAAATATTAAATACTACCCTAAAAATAATTCAGATTGCACCATTTTTAATTTATAAAATACAGGGTTTAATGGTATAAAAAACCGGTAATATACCTATTGAAATATCCAGCATCTCTCTTATTTTCTCCCATTTAGGGACTATTCTGGTTTCTCCACCAATTGTCCCAAGGTTTCTAACGTATATCTTTGTTAGATTCTCATGCCTGACTATTCAAAACAAAATATGCAACTTCTGACGGCTTCAGTAAATACTAACACTCACCGGCTCGGTTTTCTTTTCATACATAAACTCTTCCTTTAAGGATGGCAACACCTATGTAGGGGAGGCCTTTATCATAACTAAATTTACTCCAACACCAGGTTTTTCTGATAGAAAATACCTCGTGTCTGTATCTTCCCTAAGACCAACAGGAATATTGATATCGCCGCCTTTCTCTGTATATCCCTCCCATGCAAACCAAATATACCAATCCTTTTTTACCTTGTATTTTTTCATAAGTGTAGGCTTGATTCTAATCAGTTTGCTTTTCGCCTCCTAGACTTCTATTCCCCATTTCCCCAGTGACTAACTGTAACCTATTTTTTCTTGGGCCTGGGGTCGAATTATACTATGACATTTTCCAGTTTTTGTGAAATCAACTTTACAAATTATTAGTACCCTTTTGTGTCTACTCTCTAAATCATTACCCTCCCCATCCGGGGATTTATCGCTAAAAACTATAGGCGCAAACTGTAGGGATTCTAAAACATTTTTTGGCCTTCTATTTCATAACCCCTCCTCCTTTGTAATCTCCTCTGCTACCCCAACAATTTTCTCCAACTAAATCTCCCTAACTATCAATCTTTCCCCACAGAGGTGACAACAAAATTTTACCTCCAAAAGCCCCTGTCCAAAACATCCTCCTGGCCCTTATATTCTTGGATTTTATTATGAAATTTTACTGAATTACCATTTATATTATTGAATGCCACATTGCTCCTTAAACCAGAAGAGTCTTATGGCAGAAAACCAGTGAAATGTTACTAGATTTTTAATATCTTTGCTACAATTGAAACCGGCACCCCTAATACCCATTTAAGAGACGTACCAGGGCGTCTCTATTATTTTTTCCCCTTCTTCCCATCTCCTCTTATGATGGATAATAAATATTCCCCCCATACCTCAAACCGTTATTAACTGGAAAAAAGAGGTGCAGGAGTTATCAATCATGAGTCAGGTGATAGAAATCAACGATTCTCAGTTTAAAAGCGAGGTTTTACAGGAAAATAAGCCCGTTTTGGCCTATTTCTGGGCTCCTTGGTGTGGCCCTTGTCGTCTTGTTTCTCCCTCCATCAACTGGCTAGCCGAGACCTACGCTGACCGTCTCAAGGTGGTAAAATTAGAAGTGGACCCCAATCCTGAAAGTGTAGCCTTCTGTAAAGTCGAAGGGGTGCCTGCCTTAAGACTTTTTAAGGGAGGCCAGATTATCAAAAGTTACGAAGGTGCTATCGGCAAAGACAAACTCAGAGAATTTGTTGAAGAAGCTATTTAATTGCCTCTTTTAAACTCACACAAAAACTTCTACAAAATTTCTACAGAAACAGGCTTGATGTGGAAATAAACACCTCCCTTTTCCACATCTCCCCTTTTGCTCCCTCCTTCCCCCACGGTTTCTACCTCAAAATTTAATCCAAATTAGCCGCTTTTATGGTACGATAACACTGAGCTGATCAGATAAGTGAATCACACTTTTAACTTAAAAGTTACAAAAATAACAATAAGATAGGTGCGATTTTAAGGACTGCATTTTGGCTAAAGCTAGCCGAGGAAAATGATTTAAAGAGATTTTAAGATTGCTTTTTGGCTCCGCGAAATTATTACACTCTAACCCTAATAGAGGAAAATGCTAGTGCTATCGGAAAGAGTTAGACTCCTTGAAAGAAATGTCTTTGCCGACATGGATAGGGCAAAGACGGAAGCTATAAACCAGGGTAAAAAAATCATTGATCTTTCCCTAGGTTCAGCAGATTTGTCCACGGCAAAACCCATTATTGAAGCCATAGAAAAGTCCCTTTATAATCCCGAAAATCATCGTTATCTTTTACACGGAGGCACGGCAGAATTCAGAAAAGTTGTGGCCGACTGGTATCAAAAAAGATTTGGCAATTATGTGGATTGGGAAACAGAAGTCTTGCCCCTTATTGGCTCTCAGGAAGGGAGTGCTCATTTCCCCCTAGCCGTTATAAATCCAGGCGATTATGCCCTTACTTTAGATCCAGGTTATCCCTCTCATGCCGGCGGCGTTTATTTAGCAAGTGGTCAAGTTTATGCCATGCCTCTGTTAGAAGAAAATAATTTTTTACCCCAATTTGCTGATATTCCAGAGGCGGTTTTGTCTAAGGCAAAACTGATGATTTTAAGCTATCCCCACAACCCGACCACTGCCATCGCCCCCCGCAGTTTCTTTGAAGAGGCATTTGTCTTCTGCAAAAAGCACAATTTGATTTTGGTCCACGATTTCCCCTATATGGACATATATTTTGGGGAGGAAAGACCAATTTCAGTCCTGGAGGTAGACAAAAATAAGGAAATATCTATAGAGTTTTTCACCTTCTCAAAATCTTACAACATGGGAGGATTTAGAATAGGCTTTGCTATAGGCAATTCGCAACTAATTACAGCCCTGAGAAAGATAAAATCAATAGTAGATTTTAACCAATATAGGGGGATTTTACAGGGGGCAATTACCGCCTTGACATCCCCCCAAGAATGTGTGGCAGAAACGGTGAGAATATACAGAGAAAGACGGGACTTTCTGGTATCACAATTAGCTAAAATTGGCTGGCAAGTGCCCCTTCCTCCTGCTACCCTATATGTTTGGGCAAAACTCCCATCTCCCTGGCAACAAAATTCAATTCGATACTGTGTTGAATTGCTGAAAGAAACAGGTGTAGCCCTGTCGCCAGGTGCGGGTTTTGGAAAATATGGTGAAGGGTATGTTAGATTTGCTTTGGTACAACCGCCAGAAATTCTAGCAGAGGCAGTGGCTAAAATTGCCCTCTTCCACCAAAAAACCTGTTAGACTTTAGAGGCTTACCTCCTATGAATTATTCTCTACCCCACCCACTAATTTTAGATAATCTCCTGCGACAATGGCTGCTAGAAGATATTGGTCGAGGTGATCATACGACAACGAGTATTTTCGGCGACCACAAGAGGGGCAAGGCATACTGGGTATTAAAAGAGGGGGGAGTAGTTGCCGGTTTGCCCATAGCCGAAAGGGTGTTTCGTTTGTTGGATGATACTGTTAAATGCGAAAGACTGGCAGAGGAGGGGGAGGAGAAGGAGAAGGGAAGTATTATTTTTACCTGTGAGGGGAAAGTCTCTGCCTTACTCACCGGTGAAAGACTAGCCTTAAACCTTGTCATGCGACTTAGTGGAATTGCCACCGCCACTAGACAATACGTTGCCGCCATTGCCGACTACCCTACTCAATTAGTAGACACCAGGAAGACTACCCCGGGGTTACGAATGCTGGAAAAATACGCCTCCCGCGTAGGTGGCGCCGTCAATCATCGTCTCGGTTTGGATGATGCTATCCTGATTAAGGACAATCACATCCAGGCAGCCGGTGGTATTTCCCAAGCTATTGCTTTAGTCAGAAAACAGATACCCTATCCCCTTGCCATCGAAGTGGAAACTAATAACCTCTCCCAGGTAAAAGAGGCTGTTGAGCATCAGGCAGATATTATAATGTTGGACAATATGGGTGTAGGAGAAATGAGAGAGGCTGTTGCTTTTATTCGCCAACACAATCCCCGCATCCTCATTGAAGCCTCTGGCAACGTGCGTCTGGATAATATCAGACAGATAGCCTCCACCGGTGTTGATTATATCTCCACCAGTGCCTTTATCACACGGGCCCCCTGGTTGGATATTAGTATGAAAATTGCCCCTTAACTCAGTCTTTTCCGCATTGTGGCTACTTTCCCCCTATTTTTTCGATTTTTCTGCATATTATATGGCTCCATATACTCGCCGCTGAAACCAAACACGACTCCTAATATTTTGCCTCCTTGTTAAAAGTAGCAGGTGAGGCATCAATTAGGCAATAACTTCAAACAGGTAAGCGGGTAGATGCGTGGTATAACTTGTCACTTCTTCCTTTTGCCCACCTTTTCATTCATGACAATGACATCAGTTTTTACCTTGGCCATTGGTTTTTCAGGGAAATTTTAAAAAATATTAATAATCGTAAATTTAAAATTGGAAAATGATACTATGGTCCCATGGTTTGTTAGTTCTAAAAAATTGGCCAATGTCAAGTGCACATAATCTGAATCAGACCCTAGAAAACCTTTTAAAAGAATACCAACAGAAACAGAAAGGGGTGGCCAAGGGAGGAAGTTATTGAGCGACAAAAAGAAAGGGAATTGTTAAACAGGGTGGCAGGATATATTGTCGATAACATTGTCAACAGAATGGCCGCCCTTCAACTGGAATTCAATAATTCAATTCAGTAAATTTCCCAACGCTTGTTAGCGGATTTAAACATTTTAAGTGAACTAAGGAAAGCAATTTTAGTTAAGCAGAGGGAATTGGAAAATGTAATCCAAATAAACCTGGTGGCCTACGGTTTATATGTAGGTTGCAAGCCGGGGAAAAACTAAAGGCATTAGAGGATAACTATCGCCGAAAAATAGAAACTATTGAATTTCAAAGAGAAATCCTACCAACATTGGCAAAAAGAGGAGATGGAATTTGTGGAAAAAATCACAGAAGCTCAAATGTTACCTCAAAAAAAACGGAACCGGGAAGAGTCGGACTACAACTATAAAATTCAACAGGCCAGAAGAAGACAAATGGATGAATATGAAAACAAGAAGAGGACTCAAGAGATGGAAATAGCCTCCCTGCAAGAATAGAAGGAAAAAATTGGAGGGAAAGGGAGACTATCCTGGCACTTCAAGAGGAGGAGTTTAATCTCAATCAGCAGAAAATTGCTACCTTTGAAGAGGTTATTAAAACTGAGACTAATAAAGCCCGTGGGGAAGCTATTAAAGATATACAAAATAATACGAAAACAAGGCTATTTTGAGAGAAAAGGAGTGGGAAGCTGCTAAACAAGGTTATGAGTTTAGACTCCAATCCCTTCAGGCTAAAATCCAACAGCAAAATGAACAGATACAGTTACTAAATCAAAAGTTACAAGAAGTCATATTAAAGACACAAACCTTGGCCTTAAAAGCCTTTGATAAAACACAATAATTACAACTAACAATCAAACCAGGAGGAAAAAATGACCGTCAGCGCAAAAAACACCAAAGCCGAAATTCTCCAAGCCTACCACAAACTCCGACAGGAGAAAAAAGCCTTGGAGGAAAAACTAAAACAAATACATAATAAACAGTCTTCTCCCTCCGCCCGGGATAGAGAAACCACCTCATCAGGGGAGGATTTCATTAGTCTCATCAGAAGTATTTTAGAAAAGGGGGGAGGAGAAGAAACAATGAAGACTGCTTGTTGTGAGCTAGAAAATATTATCTCCATTTTGGAGGAAATAAAACTCTTTTTCTCTGCCGCCGTAAGCAAACTCTCTGAAGAATTAATTGCCGAAGTCTCTCGACTGCAACAACTTCAAACGGAAATTGACACTCAAAAACAGAAACTAAAAGAGTTGCACAATTTGGAAACAGTAGAAGACTCTACCCTTGCCCAATTAATCCAGGAATATCAACACAGCAAAGAGGCATTTGAAAAAGAATACTAACAAAAGGAAATTGACTCAAAACAGCAGCTGGAAACTCTGCAAAAGGAGTGGCAGAAAGAACAAGAAAATCATCAACGGCTTTTTGGAGAGAGAAACGAGGATTATAACAAGAATAAGCAGAGAGAAGAGGAAGAGTATCAGTATAATTTGCACTTGCAAAGACAAATAGACCAGGACAACTGGCAACAACAATTGTCTCAATTGTATCAACAACTGGAAAAAGAAAGGAGAAAAAAGGAGAAAGAATGGTTAGCAAGAGAAGAGACTATAGTCCAGAAGGAAAAAGCCTATACTGAAGCTAAACAAAAAGTAAAGGAGTTCCAACAGCCACTGGAAAATGAAATCAAAAAAGCAACAGAGGAAGGGAAAATAATAAATCCGAGAAGCTAAAGCCAAGGTAGATATACGGGAAAAAGAAATACAAGGAGAGGAACTAAATTATCAGCTAAAAATTAAGGAATTGGAAGATACCATTGCCGACAATCAACAACTTTTAGATGGTCTCTCTAAACAACTGGAACAAGTTCAGGATTTGGCAGTAAAAGCCATCGAGGGGGCTTCCAGTCGTGACTCCCTTGAGGCTATAAAGGAAATAGCATTAGAGCAGGCAAAAAATCAACCTAAGGGGAAATAATATCCCCAAAAGGGACACCCACAATGGCCCGTCTATTGTTTCCCCAAATAGCGACATAAATAGGGGGAAAAAACCTCATAGATGAGAGTAATGGGTTGACGACGATGCCAGAAAAAATAATGCCTCCCCCAGAAAGGCCCTTTCTCCCCAAATCCCTCCTCTAGTGCCCTACTATTCCCATAGTAAATCCCCCTAATGTCCCTATATAATTCTGTGTGTAAGTTGGACAAACTTTCCCAAATAGGCAGATTTCTGTTACGTAAATATTCATCTACACGACTGGCTTCCCACCAAGAAACTGCATAGGCCAAAATTTGACCACTGGCCGTCTTCAACCACACCTGTCTTCTCAACCTTGGAGGAGGCACCTTCTCAATATCCTCTGGCCCATTGTCCCTATTATCCCCCACCAACGACATTTCTATTATCTCCACCTCAATAGCCTCCCCCGTTAATAATCTTAAATGCCTAGTAGTAGAGCCATCTCCCAATAATAACATTTGCCAGGGCGGCGACAGTTGACTATGGGGCAATCCCCTTCTTATTATCTCCTCTTTCCCCTCCCAAAGCGTTTCCAGACGAAACCATGACTCTACTGTCTGCTCAACTTTTAACATTCTTCTTTAATCTTCTTTACAAAACTTAATCTTATCTTAGCAGACGAAAGTAGGGCAAGACGGAGTAGATATTTTTTAATCGTCAACACGCCATTGAGGGGTGGATTCTGCCGCCTTGAAAGTAGGGGTATGTGCGGAAAAATTTAAACCTTCTTTTCTCCTAGCGGAGGTTATTTCTTCCAAGGTATTTTCGGCAATTATCTCATACAATATAGCCAATTTTTGCTCATGGTTACCCCTTCTGAGAATTCGCCCTAGACGCTGAATATACTCCCTACTTGAGCCCGTGCCGGAGAGAATGATTGCTATTTTAGCAGAAGGCACATCTATCCCCTCATTTAGCACATGAGACGCCACCACGATCTTATAAAGCCCCTGGCGATATGCATTCAGAATTTCATATCTTTCCTTGACAGGAGTCTGATGAGTAATAGCCGGGATTAAGAATCTTTGAGATATGAGATAAACGGTAGCATTGTCGTGGGTGAATATTAATATCTTATCCGGATAATGTCTTGCCAACAACTCTGCCAAAACGCGGATTTTTGCCTCTGTGCCCAAGGCAATTTCCTTGGCTGTTCGATGGGCTAGCATTGCCCTTCTACCCTCTATTGAAGTGGAACTGACTTTGACAAACAAATGCCAACCTTCTATACCCTTGAGAGAAATATTATACTTTTTCAAGAACTCATTTCGAGTTTTTATAGCCTGATGATAGCATTGTTTTTCTTCATCAGAAAGTTTAACTTTGATAGACACAACCTCATATTCTGCCAGTGTTTTTCCAGACAACTCCTTAGGGGTTCTGCGGTAGACAATATCGCCAATTAGACGTTCTAATTCTTTGTGGTTTCCATCACCTCTTTCTGGTGTTGCGGTTAGACCCAAACGATAGGGAGCAATGGAATCCTCGGCAATATTACGAAAAAAATCTGTGGGGAGATGATGACACTCATCAAAAATCAATAAACCATAAGAATTTCCCAACGTCACTGAGTGAATATTGGCACTGTGATAGGTAGCAATTAAAATGGGGGTAAAATCCTGGCTTCCTCCTCCTAATAGTCCCACCTCTACCCCTTTTATGTTTTCTTTAATCTCTCCATACCACTGATGCATTAAGTCCAAAGTTGGCACCACAATCAAGGTAGTAGTTGCCACATAGGCAATAACCAAATGTGCCAGAAAGGTTTTACCCCCCCCTGTAGGCAATACCACCACCCCCTTTCCACCAGCCCTTTTCCAGGCAGCCAAAGCCTCTCGCTGATGGGCAAATGGGGTTTTGCTAGAAAAAAGGCGTATCTGGAGGGGGTAATAAGCCCTTGCCTCGTCTACTATTTCGATACCCTCTTGCTGTAAACTCTCTATTAGAGGACGATAACAGTATCCTGGGATTCTAAACCTCTCAATACGATCATCCCATGTTGCGAACTCAATCCACTTCTTTCCTCTTGGCGGCGGGTGTAGAATAAGTGTGCCTCTATCATATATTAGCCTACTTTTTCTTACCACCCTTCTATGCGAACACAATACGCCCCATTCTACCATATTGCCCATCTTATCACTTTTCTCACAAAATAGTCAAGGTCCAGCGGAGAAAAATTTGGAAGAAACTAAGTAGCCCTTGAGTTAAAACCGGGAAAAACCGAGAAAATGCCGATAAACGGTTTCCTGTTTGATTTACCGCAATTGATATAATATAATGAGCCCATTATAGGAAGAGGAAAACCCCATGGCGGATTATCAAAATATAACAAAAAATCTGGGAAGTATTCAGGTAATTTCTGAGGAAAAAAAAGTAAAACAACTTTCCCATGACTACTTCCACTTTAGTCCTATTTTGGCTGAGAAATTAGCGGACAAAAAAGGGGACTTAGTGGTATTGCCCACTTGTGAAGAGGAAATTTTAAGGGTAGCAAGAATATGTGTAGAAAATAGAATCCCCATTACCGTGAGGGGAGCCGGCACGGGTAACTATGGGCAATGCATACCCCTGAAGGGGGGAGTGATTCTGGATATGAGTCAGATGAGGGGCATAAAACGAATAGAAGCGGGCGTGGCTGTGGTGGAGGCGGGTGTCAAAATGGGCGTTTTAGAAAGAGAAGCTAGAAAAAAAGGATGGGAGTTGAGGATGTTCCCATCTACCTATAAGATTGCGACCTTAGGAGGGTTTATTGCTGGCGGCAGCGGTGGGATTGGTTCCATTAACTACGGGCAATTGAGGGACAGGGGCAACGTTCATAAAGTAAAAGTAGTCACTTTGGAACAAGAGCCGAGAATAATCCAGTTAACAGGGGACGAAACCCAACAAGTCAATCATGCTTATGGCACAAATGGAATCATGACAGAGATTGAGATTCCTCTGGCACCCGCAAACAATTGGCTGGATATAATTGTCATTTTTGATGACTTCATGACTGCTGTAAAATTTGGACAAGAATTGGCGGACAGCGATGGGATCGTCAAAAGACTAATTAGTATTCATGCTCATCCTATTCCTAAATATTTTACTAGTTTAAATTCCTACATCCCCGAGGGAAAACATTGTGCTTTTTTACTAATAGCAGAAAACTGTTTGCTGCCTCTTGGGGAGCTGGTAAAACAGTGGGGAGGGGAAATAAGTTATCTCAACGGCGCCGACGAGGATAGGGGAATAAATCTAATCGAATTTACTTGGAATCATACCACCCTACATGCCAGAAATATTGACAATAATATCACCTACTTACAGACCTTTTTCTGGGATTTGGAACAAGTGGAAAAAATGTACCACCATTTTGGGGATGAAGTGATGCTTCATCTCGAGTTTTTGAGAGTAAAGGGCAGAGCAATTCCTGCTGGTTTGCAGCTGGTTAGGTATACCACGGAAAAGCGTTTGAATGAGATTATTAGATACCATGAGGAAAATGGGGCAACCATAGCCAATCCCCACACCTACATTTTGGAAGAGGGGGGAAGGAAACAAATAGATATTGAACAGTTAAAATTCAAACAGATGGTTGATCCCTTTGGTTTGATGAATCCAGGAAAAATGAAAGCCTGGGAATTGTCACAATCAGGATAGGGTTATTTGGCTCACTGACTTGTTTGTGGAAGCCAAAACCTGTTACAAGCCCATTTACCGCCTTGTAAAAGCCAAATTTTTTCCATTTCCATTTAGCTTCCCCATTCCGATATAATTAACTTCTTCTATAGCCGGCGCCTTAGGCTTAATTTCTAGCATGCAGACGGTTACTTTTTACATACATCTCCGGGAAAACAATATGAAAACTGCACTCATTTTCTCTTAACATAACACCCGGAGAAAATTACTTTAATTTTTCTCAATATAGCGGCTTACAAATATTGCAAAAACAAAAAGATGTTTCAGACATGCCAAAGAAACGAGAAGTCAAAGACATTGATGAACTAGAAAGAAAATACCTAAGAGGTGAAAAAGGCCAAGAATTCAGAGCTCTTATGGTAAAACCGGTAGAAGAATTAGGAACTGTAAATGATCTGTCCAAACCTACTGATATCCCTGAAAGAACCATATACGATTGGCTTTAAGATTAGAATAAAAAAAGACCTAACTGACATCAAAGGCTATGACGGCGGTCTAGGACCTAAAATGTCCCAAATAGACAAAGATAGATTACTCCCCTGGCAAATGAAAGAAATAAAAGCTCTCATAAAACAAAAACCCAACGTTGTTAAATCCTCTGATGTTCATATAAGAAGGATTCTTAGAAGCCTTGATCTGCTATACATAAAACCTCACCCTATTGACCATAGAAAACCAGAAAATGCAAAACAATAGTCTTATACGAGGCTTTCTGAAGTTTTCAGAAGATTGCTAGGAAAATACAAACATCAGGATATAGGCATAGGATTTTTCTTTGATGGCACACATCCTCAAAATAGAGCAAATAGTCAGAGGATTTGGAGTTTTGGCAAGGTGGAGACAAAACAAAGAAGAATACTGATAAAAATAGAATCAATGCACTAGATTATTATACTTACAGAGGAAACAGTCATATAACCTTTGCAGAGGACGCTACATCGGATAGTATATGCAAAACTTTTGAGGATGTAACAGAAGCAAATAGAGATAAACAGGTTATATTAGCAATTCTTGATAATTTTAGGTCTCACAAGAGTTATAAAGTCAGAGAGAAGACAGAAGAGTCAGGAATAGAACTTGTATTTTTACCACCAAAAAGTCCTGAGCTAAATACTATCGAGCAAGTATGGGGAGTAATAAAAAGGGTAATATCTGTGAGGTTTGTGAGAAGGGTAGGGAAGATAGAGGGGGTTTTTTGGGGGTTATATGAGGACGCGGTTGTTATTTATAGTTTTTGTAGGTTTTTTTCTGAGAATTAGAAGGACATTGTTGGGTTTTCTGCATAAGGTTATGTTTTTTACCATAAACAGCCTTGGGATTGATTGCCAACCACTTACTTATGAGTTATGCCTTAAGGCTCCTCTGTTATTTCCTTCACCCTTCGCCATACTGCGAGTGCCTGTGTAATTTGTTTTGAAACAGTTTTTTTTAGTTAGGCTCCAGATTGCGTATCGTAAATTTACGACTTTTTCCATTTGGTTCTATTTGCATATATTCCTCAGAGAGGGTATTTAATATTCCCCGGCATCTCAGAGGCACTTACTGTGCCAATAACACCACGAGTCCCATCTAGAATATGGGCATTTCTATTATCGCTGGAAATAGACAATTGGTATGTTTTCAATATTTCTCCTGAATATTTGGCCCAGGCAATTTTAAAAAAAAGTAATGGGATAAGTTGAAGAATTTGGAGATAACATTACCCACTATTTTGCCCCTATTGGCGTGAGGACAATCTCTTTTTTTTTTTTGCAAGCAGAGAGACCCAGGATACACTTACTGGATAAAATACCATTCGTTCCAACTTTTATTTGTCATTGCTTCTAAACTCTGACAAGGTGGCTCAAGGATTTATAAAATTTTTACGCTAACATATAAATAATAAAAATTTTTCTCCTAATTTTGAACAGAAAATAACCCCTGCCGATGACCGATTTCCAAATGCAGCCAGTTTCAGAAGGAGCGGGAAATAGTTATAGCTTCGCTAGTCATTACATGGTTTGCCTTCAAATAAAAGCCATCTAAAAGAAAGCCGTCGAGGAAAATTATTTTTTTGGATCCATCTCTATTAAAATTTAAATCCAAACCTCGGCTATATTCACTCGTGGTTAATCCATAGGTTCTGTTTTATTCTTTCAGAGAAAACCATCCCGTCGGCCAGTCACTTTCACTGTTGTGGTTTTAATAAAGGATATTATTAATAATAAGGCCTATAATTAGTGGCTGGATTTTAAACAAATTTAATAAATTTCCATTTGGGCCCTTAACTTTGGTTAAATTAAACACGAATTTCTCAACGTTTATGTAAAGACCATAACACAAAACTGGAGAATGGTTTAAAGTATATCATATACTTGGGGGGTGAAAATTCTCTATGGGCTAAGAGATGGAGAGGAGCAATTAAAAAAAGGGATTACTAAAATTTTTGCTGTTATTTAAACATAACTGAAATACTTATAATTTTTAAATCACCTTAGCAAAGGGTATAGACTGCTATTCAAAAACTACAGTTCAGGAATATAGTCCGAAAAAATTAATATTCTAGTGGGAGTAATAATAACAGGTGATAGTACCGCACAAAATTATAAACACCTCAGGCCCAGCTTTTAAAGCAGAATACAAGGGCAATATGAGAAAAGCGGGCAACAAAAAAGAAAAAGAATTAGGGCAGAAAAACCTCTTCTCCCCAGTGGTCAAAAAATGGTTCCACCTACAGAGGGATATACCCCACTAACATGCCACTGAAGATCCCCCCACCAGTTCTGAATAACATATCTACATATGTATAAATATGTGTTCTTATAGAAAAATACGGATTTTACGGAGCACATTTAAGTACAAGAACAATAATCAACAAGGGGCAAACAAGAACACAATCACTCCCTGAACCCCCCTCCCCCGAAAAATCAACGCCCCAAGGGGCATGCCCTATGACAGGGGCATAATCCGTCTTCCTACCAGGAAGGGCATCGCTATAACTCAACTTCTAATGTTATCTTCCCCCCTAACCTTGACAAACCGGGAAGGATGGGTTAGAATAA
>DVEF01000040.1 GCA_015295805.1 Geminocystis sp. M7585_C2015_104
TACACCATGCCGCCCCCTTCGCCACCTCCCCCTCCCCCTCATGCCAATGCCAAAACTTCTGGGAATGCCCACTCTTCCAATCCCTCTCCTCCCCCTCCCCATTCCAATTCCAATTCCAATTCCAATTCCAATTCCAATTTTCCCCCTCCTTTTCCCCAGCCTACATCCCCCGGTGGCAATGGCGTTGTAACACGGTCCAATTTTTCCTCAACTTTTTCCCCTTCCAATCCTTCCCCTTCAATTCCCCGTCGAATACCTCAGCCAAAACCTCCTAGACTAGCCAAAGTACCTATTCTTAATCCCCCCAGGGAGGATACTCTCTTTTTTTCCACTACCAATTCCTCTTACCCCACCAAAACCGCTTTTAATTCCCAGTCTAATTCTGGGATGGGTGCGGAGGCGGTGGGGAATAACACTTTGGTGGGGATAGTGCACTTGCCTGATAATAGTAGTGTTGCCCTGTTTAAAATCAATGATATAACCGAGAGGGTTTCTGTGGGGGAGGAAATTGGTAATACTGGCTGGGTTTTGACGGGGGTTGATGGCAAAAAGGCGTTGATTAGTCGTCAGAATCAGTTTAAATCTCTCCTAGTAGGTGAGAGTTTTTAGCTTTATTTTGGAGGTTAATCTTATGGGTATTCTTGATGATTTTCTCAACTTTTTGGAAAATAGCATTGAGGATTTTCTCCAAAAAAATCCCGAGTTGAACCTGAATATTCTTGCCCAGGAAATTAAACAGGAGAAAAGGGATACCCTCGAGTTAATCTCTCAGTTGGAAAACCAGGAAAAGCAGGTGGAATCCCAAATCTTAGCCACTGCTGAAGACATAAAGAAATGGGCACAAAGGGAGGAAAAAGCCAGAAATCTTCAGCGATATGATCTTGCACAAGACGCTGCGCAAGTAAAATATCAGCTGTTAGAAAAAGGCAGCTATCTCTGGCAAGAAATGACAAAATTAAAGGAAAAAATAGCTGAAAGTAAGAGAAAATTGGCATCCCTTGAAAAAAAAGAAATGGAAGTAAACCTAAAGTTGGAAGAAATAAGAAGGGAAAAGGCGAGAGAAACTGGTGTTTTTTATGAGAGAAAAGTGGAGGGGAAAAGTTACCATGATATAGAGCAAAAGTTCAGAAATTGGGAGATAGAAATGGAGTTGGAGGAAATGAAGAAGAAAATGGGGGGTTAAGAGGGGAATTTGATTTCCCCCCAGGAGAGGGTTTGTTGAAGGGCTTTTACATCCTTTTCTCGGGCCGCCTTTCTAAGTCTCTGTACCATCAGAGCATGGGCAATAGCTTCTTCTCTGCTGCGGGAACTGGTTTCAAAACACTTTTCTAAGGCCTTATAAATGCCAACACGACGCACTTTAGTATAGTATTGTCTTTCTATGTCTAATAGGCGAGTAACCAACTCTAGACGCATGGCGTCATCCCCGCATATTTCTTCTAAAAGTTGCCATTCTTCTCGCCCTAAAAGGGGTTTATCAACTCGTCCGTAGACGGTGGGATAGGGGAATTTTTCGCCGGTTACTTCTTCATAAATAAAGGGTAAACTGTCGTCAAATTCATGCTTTTCTTCCAGCCAAATGCGACGAATTTCATGTAATTCTTCCATGGAAATTAACTGGACATCGCGGTATTCTGGGGGCGCATTTTTGCGAATGCTAACCTGAGCCTCCAGGAGTTTCCTTAACCAGTATTCTCGCCATTTTTTCAGGTAGGGGCCAGGGATGGGTTCAATGGAAATTTGGCCATTTTCCAGGCGGCGTTCATACAATTCCACCTTACCATTAAGACGACGAAAATCCCGTTTATCTCTATCGTCAACAGCATCTAATTCGTTGCGCAGCTCCAAAAGAGGCTGCAACCATTTCTTCTCCTCGTCATTTTGAATCATGGCCTCCATGGATTTATCTCTGCTTACCATGGTGCACACCCAGCAGCCAAAACGGGAGTCGCCACAGGAGGGGGTTTGGGTATCCAGTACGAGGGGGCACTCATTGTCGGCGGTGGCGCCGCGATACAGGGCAAACAAGTCCTGATTGTCGCCACCCCAGGGGTTGGGATATTGGAGGAGATAAAACCAGACGTCAGAGGTTTGCCAATCCTCGATGGGGGTGTAGATGTAGGAGTTGGGGAAACGGGAGTGAATGTTCAATCTGGCTTGAATTCTCTCAAGACGGGCATGTTTTTCCATATTGATGGCCCGGCTAATACTCTCTGCCTTGCGGGTGCCCAGGACAAGTATAATTTCCCCGTGACGACGGAGTGTTTTGCGAATGAAATTATCGGCAGGTTGTATTTTCAGTCTATCAGTACACCAGCGGAAGCCCCTACGGGGTGCGGGATAGCCTTTGCCGATGAGACACACCCAGAAACTGTCTTTAACTTCAGGATAAAGCAGGTGGGCTTCAAAGGGCATATTGTGTTGGGTGGCTGCCTCTTGGAGTTTGGCAATACGGCTTTTTACCCAACTGGCGACAATGGGATTTTCTACCCGGGTATCGGTGGTGATGACGTAGACTTTTTTGTGGCGTTTAGGAGGTGGCAACTGGAAAATGGCATTCCAAACTAGTTGTAACACACAGGAGCTATCCTTCCCGCCACTATAACCAATAATCCAAGGCAGATGATCTTGGCAGTATAGCTGTTGTATTTCTGCCGTCAAGGCCTCGATTTCTTCTACCAATTCGGCGGCTGGGCGGGGGTTGGCGAAAAGGGACAACTGTTGGTTGGTCATTCTTGGTTTTCCTTCACGGTGGGACTATTTGAGACCATTTGAACTATTTGAGCAGTTCGACGGCATCCCGTCCATCTACAGCTTCAAGATATACTTTTACCTGTTCCTCTTTGGAGGTGGGGAGGGTTTTGCCGACAAAGTCGGGGTGGATGGGCAGTTGACGATGCCCTCTGTCTATCAAAACCAGGAGTTTAACAATTTCAGGACGGCCGTATTCGTTGATGGCATTGAGGGCGGCGCGGATGGTGCGGCCCTTGTATATCACATCGTCCACCAGGATTACAGTTTTCCCGGTCAAATCCAGGGGTATTTCTGTTTTTTTTGGGGTTCTGGTCCGAATTTGGTCCAAATCGTCCCTGTAGAAGGTAATATCTAAAGCTCCTACTGGTGGTCTTATTCCTTCAATCATTGCTATGTGTTCTGCCAAAAGATGGGCTAGGGGAACCCCTCTAGTATAAATACCTAACAGAACCACCTGGGACAAATCATCTACCTCCTCCACCACCTGAGATGCCAATCGGGTGAGGGTACGACGCATCTCGTCTGCAGAGAGGATTTCTACCACCTGGCCATTCATTGGGGATTGGCTTCCTCGTCTTGTATCTTCACAAGTACCACAGTTATGTTATCAGAGCCCCCACCATCTTTGGCATTTTTGATGAGGGTTTGGGCCGCCTCCTGTAGGTCTTTGGCCTCTTGTAAAGATTTGTTGATTGCTTCATCAGAGACTTCTTCGGTGAGGCCATCACTGCACAACAGGAGAATGTCACCGGGTTGTAGTCCTTCGAGTTTTTTAATGTCAAGACCCTCCAAAAGATCGCGACGGCCTAAACACTGAGATAAAACATGGCGCCAGGGGTGGTATTTAGCATCTTCGGCACTGATTTCCCCCGCCCTCACGGCCTGAGCAATCCAGGTGTGATCTAAGGTTAATTGTTGCAGTTGGCCTTGGTGCCAAAGATATAGGCGAGAATCTCCTACGTGGGCATGCCATATTTCTTCCTGGCGAAACATTACCACTACCAGGGTAGTGCCCATATCTCCTCTTTCGGGGTGAAGGACTTGTTGTTCCAAAATTTGCTCGTTAGCCTGGTATATGGCCTTTTCGATGAGATCGTAGGAGTTTATGGGAGCCTCCCAATGGGACTCAAAATAGTCCTTCACTACCTCTGTGGCGATTCTACTTGCCTCCTCGCCGCCGGCATGTCCTCCCATCCCATCGGCAAGAATAAAAAAACGTCCTTGTGGGTCGATATAATGGTTGTCTTGATTGTAGGGTCTAACTAGACCGGGATCAGTCAAGCCGACAGACTCACACTTCATAAATCCACTCACTCAGGGGTTATAATTATAGTTTACGGTCTAATTTGTCCAACTGTCTCAATAATCGTAACAAAGAGAAAACTGGCCAAATACAGATTAATACAAGAGCGAGTGCCATATTCCCCCAGCCGTTTACAAACAGGATAGTGGCAGAGAGGATGAGGGCACTGATGAAGAGGGTATAGTTGGTGGCCATTTGCATGCCCACCAGCTTACGCAGGAGACGTTCGGATTCAGAGGCTTTGACTCGGACACGAATATCCCCTTTTTCTAGTTTGTCGAGGGTATCCTCGATGCGGGCCGGTAGACCTAGTGCTTTGTTGCTGACTTCTACTGCCTGGCGGCCAATTTGATCTAGGATGGATTTACTTGCACCATTACTGAATTCGGCCATAATTTCCAAAGCGAAGGGTTGTGCCACTTCCATAAAGTTGAAATCGGGATCTAATCCTTTGCCAACCCCTTCCAGGGTGGAGAAGGCGCGCATTACAAAGGTAAAGGTAGCGGGGAAGCGAAAGGGTTGGTCATAGGCGATTTCGTACAATTCCTCACTAATCTGACTGATAGACTGTTCTTCAAAGGGTTTATCCACGAAGTTATCTAATAAGAATTGTAGGGCACGACGGACGGCGCTAGGATCTTCGGGCATTTGCAGGGCCCCCAAATCCACTAGGGCTGCAATTACCTTGTCTGCATTCTTTTCGGTGATGGCAAACAACATTTCCACTAGTTTTTCCTTCACATTGGCCTTAAGGGTGCCCATCATGCCGAAATCGTAGAAGATAAGGGAGCCATCGGGTGCTACAGCCAGGTTACCGGGGTGAGGGTCGGCATGGAAGAAGCCGTCATTTAATACTTGTTGGAGATAGGCCCTGGCGCCCAGTCTAGCCAACCGCTTGCGATCTAATCCTGCTGCCTCCAGGGCCTCGTAATTGCTGATTTTGATGCCTGGCAGGTACTCTAGAGTTAATACTCGTGGGGAGGTATAACGCCAGTATACTCTAGGTACTTTTACCCAGTCTACCCCTCGAAAGTTACGTCTAAAGGTGTCGGCATTGCGTCCTTCGTTGAGGTAATCAGCTTCTTGCCACAGAATACGACTACATTCCTCGTATATCCCCATCCAATCTCTGCCCTTGCCCCAACGGGGGTGATTTTGGAAGTAGCGGGTGATTTGTTTGAGGATAGCCAAGTCTATGGTAAACAGCTGGTGTAAGCCGGGGCGTTGGACTTTTACTACTACTTCTTCCCCTGATTTTAGTTGTGCCTTGTGTACTTGTCCCAGACTTGCGGCTGCCAGGGGAATGGGGTCAAAACTGAGGAATAATTCTTCTACAGGCTTGCCCAAGTCCTGTTGTATAATTTCCTTCACTTGCTCAAAACTAAAGGCGGGCACCTTATCTTGTAATTTTGATAATTCTTCTACATATTCTGTGGGGAACAAATCTGCCCTAGTGGAAAACAATTGTCCCACCTTAATAAAGGTTGGCCCCAATTCCAAAAGGCTTTCCCTAATCCAAATTGCTTGACGACGACGACGGGCAGCCCTTTTCTCTTCGCTATAACCGTTGAGGTAGGTCCATTTTTTGTCATTCTGCCACAGTTTGAATAATAGCAGCAGGACAAAGGTCCAAATATCTATCTGACGGCGGAGACGCGAGTAGTTCTTCTTGTTCCAACGATAGTACTTCTTCTCCATCTCCAGTTTTGGCGGCTTGGCCACCCTGGACACATTGCCACTGGAGGGCAGGTATTTGTTTGTATTAGAATATAATGCTGACACGGGCAACAGTTTTCCCTATAAGTTTTTTCTACAATGGTGATTTAAAAAAAGGGAGGACTAGGTTGGCAAAAGGGGAATTGATTCAACTCTTCTTTTGGCCTTGTCTTTGCCTGTAGTTGTTGAGTTCGGCCTTAAGACGAGCAATCTCTGCCCTTAATTCGTCCAGTAATTCTTGTAAATCAACACTTTTGTTTGCCTCCACGGTGATGGTAGTTTTGGGGTTGTAGGTCGCTTGTTTAGCCCTTTGGGCTCTTATTTTCACCTCTTCGACAAATTCTTGTAGTCTTTGCCTGGTTTCTGCGTCGAATTTGCCGATTTCGCTGAGTATCTCCGTGAGGGTATCTTCTAGCCTTTCCCCCAATACCTCTGCTAGGGCCCTGATTACAAACAGTACTTCTTCTAGGGAATTACTCATTGCAACATTTCTTAACGCTTTTTAACAACCAATTATATCTCCCCTCCCGGGCTTTTTGTCATTGTTTTTGTTTTCCGCGCCCTCCCCTTTTGCTGACAACTGTTGCCAATATTCACCCTATAATCATTTAGGCCGCAGACCATTACACTATAGTCCGTCCTCCCCTTATATTGTTTCATTTTCGGCTGGTTTTCTTTTTTTTTTACCTTTTAAAGCCTCAATTATATATCTATTTGTGGTTATAATAAAAACCTTTATTTTTATAAAATATATTATTTAAAAGCTAAATTTTTATCATTCTTGATATTTTTTATACCTGAAAATACTCTGTTTTCAAAAATTTTACCCAGCCGCCAGTTATGCGGTTGGTTTTATTATAGTTCTGGGGGTATAATGGGGCTCCAAGAGAGAATTGTTGCGGGTCAAAAGCCATTTCTCAAAGACAATTTCAATGGGGAGAAGGCAGGTTTGAGGGGTAGCCGTGGCCGAAAGTGCCACCCTTTGTGCAGCAGGTAATTTTTGTATCACTAAAAACTTTAATTTTCACTATTAGGAACATATAGTGGGTGCCAAAATAAAAAAATTTATTAGGAAAGGTGGTGGAGCAGGGGGCAATGGATAAGCCTTTTACAACCCCTGCTCATGTAAGGCCTGGTACTGTCAACGGGAGGCGACTATTGATGAACTATTTCACCCGGACGCGGAAACGGACAAAGCCATAATTTTGGCTGGAAGAAGAAGTGGTGGTATTGGCTGGTAGAGATGGGAAGGACGGCGAACCTGTGGTGCGGGTAATGTCAACTGTTACTACGCCATTGGGATTGCTGGTGATG
The DNA here is from genome assembly GCA_015295805.1 of Geminocystis sp. M7585_C2015_104. NCBI lineage: Bacteria > Bacillati > Cyanobacteriota > Cyanophyceae > Chroococcales > Geminocystaceae > Geminocystis > Geminocystis sp. M7585_C2015_104. Next base: position 7,088 of record DVEF01000040.1, read on the forward strand.
GGATTGCCATTAATGTCAACACAGTTGGGTGGAACCTGTCCTGGCGGGTAGTACTGGCCACGATCAGGAGAATCGGCCACATTGGTAAGGTAGGCAGTGGGGGTATTACTGCCAATGGCTAGGGCAATGCCATA
>DVEF01000041.1 GCA_015295805.1 Geminocystis sp. M7585_C2015_104
CTATCACGTCCGCCCGAATGGGATGGTGTAGGGTTAAACCATGTCCCGTTGCCGACCTTTCCCCATCTGGTGCTACAACTGTAACCTCGTGTCCTGCTTCAGCCAGAGCATTGGCAAGAGTGCGAATTCCTGGGGAGAAAATACCATCATCGTTGCTGAGCAAAATCCGCATACTACCAGGAGGGGGCAGTTCACAACCTTGTTTCTGATTGTATCATTTTTCCGCAAGACCACCTGCCCAATATGGTTACACAGTTACAATTAGGGCAGACAACAGCAAAAACTAAAGCCTTTTTCAGCAGTTTACCAGAGCCTCATTCAGGTAGAAAATAACATTAAACCTAGCGATAGCCAGTATTTTTTTTTGGAGAAGATAAAACTAGGGGAAAATTGCCCCACAGGGTTGCACTAAAAGTAGCCAAAACCGCATTCACGTGTGCATTCACATGTTTAGTTCTTTTTTGCCAAATTGCTTATTATTACAATGGCTAATACCACAGTTTCCATTGTACTTAAAAACAGGATTATAATTCCATGGTTAAATAAAATTTCTAGGTTTTGAACTATTATAAATGCCAGTATACACAGCACGAAGTTTGAGACAGTGCCGGTTAGAATGTAGGGGCTAGCATGTAGTGTTTAAAAGCACAGGGTATAAAAATACCAAGAAAATAGTTTAATCCCCTGAGAGGAGAAAGGGACAATCTTCTTAGTGTTTTTTGTCCCCTCCTCCGGACAATTGTAGCCACGGAAATCCCAATCTCCGCAGAAGCAACAGAAATTTTCGGGGCTAAGAAAACACTATTCCCTGCCCTTTCCGAGACAATATAAAGGGTAAAAAATCGGGCTTCTTTTGCAGCTAATTAACCCATGTAAAACCCTTTAGGCGACGGCCAGACTCGGCCAAAGAACTAGCATAATTTACTGGCTAGCATCCCTCCTCCCCAAATCATAAACAGCACAACATACAACGGCAAGAAGGCCTAGACTTATACACCAATTTTCTCCCAAACCAACAGCCACTAGCCAATTACAAAAAATTCCAACAATCAGAAAGGGAATTACACTCATAAGAGACGCCAAAAAAGCATTTTGTGACTCCCTAGCCCTACGAGTGCGCTCAAATTCCGTTTTAGAGGTGTATAGGAAACCCTCGGCAAAATTAAACCACCTTTCTAGGGTGTTAATGACAAATTCCCGAAAACTAGCAAAGGCAACATATAAAGCAAGACACCAAAGACAACTACCGGCAAAAAGGGCATTATTAATCTCCATTTGGAAGGGAATATACCACATAATATCATTTCCAACTCAGCAGTTAGGGGGTTGAAGTCATATTATACGCCCTGGAGTTGGTATTTTGGGGTTTAGGGGGTAGGCTAAAGGGGTGAGATGTAGGGCTTTATAATCATAAACCTATCTAGAGAGAGAAGGTGGTGGTCCATAGCAATACACATGTTAATCCTACGTCTTGTCCGTTTTACCACCAATAGCCGTGCCGAGGACACTTGATCATCTGCGAGGGTAATATCTACTTGGTCTTTGAGAGGCACGATATTGTCTTTGCGCCAACCGCCATCAGCAGTAACCACTACCCCCGCCGTAGCATAACTTAGCCTTTTCCTGAATAAACCCACCAAATACCACCCAATCAGTGGCCCCCTAAATACCCACGCCATCGCCCTGCCTGACCTCCAACTGTTTGAAGACATTAGCAAAAAGACAAACTTCTTGATGTAGCTGAGCATAGGTAAGAGTAGGCGTATCTCCTGGTTCACCTTCCCAGATAATAGCCGCCTTATTTTTTCTATGACGGGTCAAATGGCGGTCTAGACAGTTATAGGAAACGTTAATTTTGCCCCCCGATGAACCATTGGGCAAAGGGTGGTTGCCATTTCAATACCTTTTGACACGGCACCAAACCATCTCTAAGTTAGCCAATTCCCCCAAAAAGCTTCTGGGTAATTTAAGGACTTCTCATAAGGTCCCCGACACTGTGCCAAGGAAGAAATGTAAGCCTGTTGGCTGAACCGGGCAGGTGGAGCAAACAGAGTTTTTTGGTGCAGGACAGATTCAATCTCGGACACAAGTGCAAGCCGAACAATAGAGAATATGCTACCACCCACTGCTGCGCTTCTGCTTTCAGGACGGCTATACTCACTAAAGTCGCAAGACCCTGCTGAAGCTGGCAACTATAGCCACTGGAAAACTGGAATGATTCAAAGGGGTATGGGTGCAAGTAGACTACTCAGTTGACAACCCCAGGGCATCTATGTGTTCCACAAACTGGAAGGGTTCTTCAGAAGTACCTTTGTAAGCAACACCATCATACTCTAGAACCACAGGGTTGGCGTTGGCAGGTTTTTCACTGGGGCTCACTTGCCTTAGTCGTGCCCAATATTGGCTACCATTGCCCACATCATTAATGAGCAAAGGATAGTCATAGTTTCCTACCCTGAATCCACTAAAAACGACCTTGTGGCCAATATTCGGTTCAAGCTTCTTCTGAGGTGTTCCCTTGGAAGTATTGTAACTATAACGGCGGTAAGCAACCAGCAAAATCTAGCCCTTCTTTATTTCACCGACAATAGCCTCGTTGGTCCAAGCGAGAACCCCTTCTCCTGGTTGCCAACGGCGATAGGCAGTGCCAAAAAAATTTGTAGCACTCTCACAGCTGTCCTTTGTTGCGTACTTGTAGGGATGTCTTGATTAAAACTAGCAACTACTTCTGGAAAGTAAAGGGGGAAAACTGTCTGGTTGGCTGGGTCTTTACTAGCTTGAGCCTGTGCTTTTTTGACAATTCGGTAAAACCAAGAAAGCTGCTTAACTTCTTCAGGGACATTTTTGGCAGGATCCCCCTGCACTTGGTCTAGTTCTTTCAATCGGCCATGCATAGTCACCAACTTAGGCTCACCATTGGCTAGGGCTGCCAAGATGACTGTCAGAATCGAGGTATCATAGAAACCAACAAGTCCCATATCCTTGACATCAGGAGCTTCTTAGCGCTCATCATTCTGCTAGTAATGGCATATTTCGCACCACACAGACTTCTTCTCTGTGGTCCCATGACAACGTGCCTTTCCTGATTCTTAAATTACTCAGAATCATTCTCATTGTTGATGGGTCTACCGGTCTGCCATACTTATTGGGGGTTGGTACTAGAAACTTGGTCGCCTCCACCACCCGAGAGAATTAAAATTGCGCCCAAGCAGTGCCAATGGCAGTAGACAAAAACAATCCGGCTGTTATGCAAACTGATATGCCGCTCCCATTCGTGTTGCTCTAAACTCAATTGACTCAGATACACGATACTGGTATTGTGTCACAGAATCTTTTGTAAAATCTTAAGGAATAATTAAAGAAAACAAGTTATAAATCTATAGTTTTTTCACCCCATGCCCTCAATTTCAGTGGATGAAACCATTGGGAACTGGTTAATCGAAGTGCATGTTCCTCTGGACTTTTGAGTTACTTACAGGCACATATCAAAGGCGACTACACTAGTATTGGGCTAGGCATAGACAAATTATCAAGATGGTAGTAACACAAGAATTCTTAGTATAGAGGTCTAATTTCTGGAGCGGTTGGGAGTGGGTTTTGAGAGTGTATACAGACACTCACTCTTCGTTTCTTGATTGAAATTTGAAGATTTAATCTGGCTTCCCGTCTGTAGGTATAGCTTTCCACCACGCAGATTACCTACTCCCTCAATAGACAACTCTGGCATGTTCTGTATTGATTGTCTAGGAATCCTGAACTCTGAATTGGAAATCACTTCTGCCCTCACCAGATATTCAAAACTAGCCTCGACAGAAGCCCCAGGACCTTCCGACCTACCGCGCGATCGCACCAAGAGGGTGATAGCTTTGGGGTTATTGGGAACCTTTTGAATAGCCACAGTAGAGGTGGAATTATCTTCCATGGGCTGATTACTGGTAACCTTGCACTTACCTTGTTGTTGCCAAGTGCCGACAAACCCGTCCCGCAGGTCTCTTGCCATTGCCCAATTGTCTATCCCCCCGCCCATGAAAATTGCCCCCACCAGACAAGTGCGCAGTACCGGACGGCCAACAGAGTAATATAGAACTTTAATGTGTGCCATTGACCCAAACTATTCAGACTGATAATGGTATCTTATCAAATGGCATTGACACAAACAATCCCTGCCGAGTTCCAGCAATCTCTACCCCCGAAGAGAAGTAAAGATTTGTTTAAATGTAATTGGTTCTAGTATGCCCTTACTGCCTAAACTGTCCAAAACTCGAGCCCCTTGGTTTTGTGAAAACTGACACGCTGTTGTACAAGATATTTCAGATTTTCCCCAGCTTGGTGTTTTAGTTTTTGGCTCGCCCTGTCGTATCTGGCCGTTTTGATGGCATTTTTGTTCCACCTGACAGTGTCATGGATGCTCCAATAAACCTAACTTCTACCATGAGTTCATCGGCCAAATTTACTTTTATTTGAAACAGCAGAAGCCAGTACAGGATTGGGTAGCAGTAGCAATTTTTCCCAGTAGGGCAGTGGATGTTAAAAATCTTGCTCCCTTCCCCTAAGAAATGGTTGATAGTGGCAGACTAGTGCAGATTTATCTGGACCAGTTACCAAAGGTCTCCTCGCCTTTGGGATGTTGCGGTTGATTACCCGTCCAGGGGAAGAAGCGATGGCGGCAGTGGATGAAATAGGAGTGGAGGTCATGCTGGAGTTCGTGGAGACGATTTTATTGTGCTTTCCGGGGTCGAGCAGAGAGGAGATAGAGAGGATGTTTACACTGGACAAGCCACGGCATTTACTAAGGGGACAGACAGGAAGGCCCCTTGGAGGATGGGAAAGAAGGAGAAACGAAGTTATTGACAAGGCTAATCCCCCGTAAGTTTAGCAGTATTGACCCGAATCGGGTTAACCAAATTAATTCTCTCCCCATTCCTCAGTTGGCAAACTTCATGCCTCAGGACGGAATAAGGACTGAGCCGATTGGCTCAAAGACAAAGAAAGAGGAAACGCCCGCCCATGCCCGACTAGTCGATAGGGGAGCAGGCTAAGAAAATGAACGGCCGAGAAAGCAACCAAGGTGAGATGTCCATGCCGCTTAACTGGTCGGGGAGAGGGCTGCCCGTGAAGCAGCCGTACTATTTAACTGCCTTTTGTTCAACAGGCGAGGAGGTAACAGGCAGCTGAGTCTGACTGCGTAAATAGGCAGAAATAAACATGTCCAAATCCCCATCCAAAACATCGTAAACGGCGGAGGTTTCCACCCCCGTGCGCAAATCTTTCACCAGCTGGTAGGGGTGAAATACATAGTTTCTGATCTGATTCCCCCAGGCTGCCTCTACTATATCCCCCCTGATTTCCGCAAGCTCTTTAGCCCTTTGCTCCTCCAGAATAACTAATAGTTTTGCCTTCAAGATAGCCAAGGCCCTTTCCTTGTTTTGGGCTTGAGAGCGCTCTTGTGCACATCTAACGGAAATACCCGTTGGAATATGCACAACTCTAACAGCCGTCTCCACCTTATTGACATTTTGTCCCCCCTTGCCACCGGCGCGAGAGGTGGTTATTTCTAGGTCCTTTTCTGGTATCTCCAAATGTATTACATTATCCCCTAAATCCGGCATCACTTCCACACCGGCGAAGCTAGTTTGTCTCTTGCCATTGGCGTTAAAGGGTGAAATCCGCACAAGACGATGGGTGCCTTTTTCCCCCTTCAAATAGCCGTAAGCGTATTTACCTTTTATTTCAATTGTAGCTGACTTAATTCCAGCACCATCGCCCTCAGATATATCGGTGAGGGAAACACGGAAATTGTGTCTCTCCGCCCAGCGGGTGTACATCCTCAGCAGCATTTCCGCCCAATCCTGGGCATCAGTGCCACCAGCACCGGCATTTATAGTTAGGATGGCATCCTTGGCATCATGGGGGCCACTGAGCAATCTTTCCAACTCCCATCTGTCGAGGGAGGCAGACAGCTGTTTCAGATTGGCAAAGGCCTCTGCCAGCAAATCATCATCCCTCTCTGTTTCCAGCAGCTCTATAATAGCCCTAGTGTCCTCTAGGACGGTTTGCCACCCATTGACCTGTTCCACAACGGACTTCAGCTCATTTAACTGTTGTAGGAGCTTTTGTGCATCCTCTCTATCCCAGAAATCGGATCTACTGGCCTGATACTCTAAGTCGGCTATTTGTGCCTTTACAGTGGCCAAGTCAAAGACAGTCCTGGGTTTTCCCCAGTCGCTCGCTTACAAGGGAAAATTCTCTTTTCAGTTCAGATAATTCCATAATTGTCGCTGACTGTTGGCTTACTAACGGGGAAACTGTCAGAGGATGTGGCTTCCCGCCAAAAACACAGCCACTGCCACCGGATTGTACCACATTATCAACCTCGTGTCAACCAGCCCTCCCCTCCTGCTCAAAAAGAAAAGCATTCCCAGCGTTGGGGGCATAAAATGGATAACAATGACAAGAAAAAAATGAAAGTGGCCTAGGCTTATGGTTTTTAAGGCGAACCCGATAAAATTCGGCACTGACGGTTGGCGGGGGGTGATAGCCGCCGATTTCACCTTTGAAAGGGTGGCTCAGGTTGCACCGTTGTGCGCCCTGGTGTTAAGGGAGTACAATCCAAATAGTAACCTAGTAGTGGTGGGTTATGACAGGCGCTTCCTGGCAGAAGAGTTTGCCAGGGTGGTGGCAGAAAGTTTACAAGAAGCCGGATTTGATGTATTACTATCTCGAGATTATGCCCCCACGCCGGCCTTCTCCTGGGCCGCCAAAGAAAAAAAGGCGTTGGGGGCATTGGTTATAACTGCCAGCCATAATCCCCCTAAATATTTAGGCCTGAAGGTCAAAGGTAGTTTTGGGGGTTCTGTAGGAGAGGAGGTTACAAGAAAAATAGAGAATCTTTTACACCAGTCACCACAGGTACAGTCGGCTTCTGGGGGCAGTCTAAATATCTTTGACCCCTGGGACAGTTATTGTCAACAGTTGCGGCAACAGGTAAATATTGATCTCATTACCGAGGCTATTGACTCTGGAAAAATCAAAATCGCTGCAGATGTAATGCATGGTGCTGCTGCCAGCGGTTTAGGCCGTCTTCTTGGTAAAGATATTATTGAAATCAATAGTAATCGAGACCCTCTGTTTGGTGGTGGCGCACCTGAGCCACTTCCCCGCTATATAACTGAATTATTTAATACTATGAAGCAATTGGCCCAGTCATACCCCCATAGTATGAGGGTAGGGTTTGTATTTGACGGGGATAGCGATCGCATTGCCGTGGTAGATGGGGAGGGGAACTTTTGTAGTACACAGTTACTAATACCTATCCTCATGGAACACTTAGCAGTGAGGAAAAAAGGCAGTGGCGAGGTGGTAAAAACCGTCAGTGGCTCAGATTTAATACCCAAGGTAGCCCAACTGTTTAATCTGCCAGTCACCGAAACAGCAATAGGGTACAAATATATTGCGGAGAGGATGTTAAGTCATAAGGTGTTACTAGGGGGAGAGGAATCCGGCGGTGTGGGTTATGGGCACCACATCCCAGAAAGAGACGCACTCCTTTCCGCCCTTTACCTGTTAGAAGCTATGGCAGAATCAGGCCAGGACATCAGACAGTTGTACGACAATTTGAGACAACGGGTGAATTTCTTTTCCGAGTACGATCGCATTGATTTACCCCTAGAAAGCCTAGAAGAGAAAAACCGCCTTCAGCAACTTCTTACAGACAATCCTCTAACAGAAATTGCTGGCAAGAAAGTGATAAACCTCCAAACCCTGGACGGTTATAAGTATCGTCTTGAGGACAACAGTTGGATACTCTTTCGTTTTAGTGGTACAGAGCCTCTATTGCGTATCTACTCAGAGGGAAGCAGTAGGGGGGTTGTAGAAGAAAATCTCCATTGGGCTAAACAATGGGCCACCGAAAAGTAGACCTACAAAACTCTCTCCTTATTAAATCCCTTATTCCTCCCCTTTTTCCTGTTTCTCTCCTTTTTTGCTCTCTTTTATTTCTGATAAATTTTACTAATTTAGGAAGAATTTTATAGCCACATTATTTTTAAAAATAAAAATGCTAAGTTAAATTTTTGATTTTGGTAGTTTATATCATAGCCTTTTATGTTGATATTATGTGGGCTATGTCATTTGTAGCCGAGATGATTTTCCAGGAAAAGGGTGGGCTAAAAACATGATTAACTTACCAAATTTAATCACTACAATCAGAATAACTTTGGTACTGCCACTGGTGTTGTTATTGTACCAGCAGTCCAGTAAAACATGTCAATGGTGGGCGTTAGGAATTTTTTTGTTGGCTGCGGCTACAGACTGGTTGGACGGTTATATAGCAAGAAAATGGAATCAAGTCACAGAAGTGGGAAAATTTTTAGACCCCCTCTCCGATAAAATACTGGTAATAGCCCCCCTTCTGGTACTAGTTGAACGCAGACAAATACCAGCTTGGGGAGTGTTTATCATAGTTCTTAGAGAGATGATTATTGCAGGTTGGAGGGTGAATCCCCAGTTAAAGAATCAACAGCAGATTAGTGGGGCATCCTCGTGGGGCAAAATAAAAACCGTTAGCCAGATAGTGGCCATTAGTTTGTTGTTGGCGCCCTTGGCAGAACTACATTGGACGGGGTTAATATTTTTTTGGATATCAGTGGCCTTTACCGTGGTTTCTGGCATCTTATATCTGTTACCACAATCCACAACAGTAGGGGAATAAGAAAAGAAAAACTATGGAGAAAATTTCTGTTTTGGGTCTAGATATAGGCCTGAAAAGAATTGGGGTGGCCGGCTGTGACGGCCTAGGATTATTGGCAACGGAATTGACTACAATTAAACGGGCCTCCTTTATGGAAGACGTGGAAAAAATTAGGGAAATTGTTAAACAAAGAGGGGTCACTCTATTAGTAGTGGGCATTCCTCTAACCATGAGTGGCGAAATAGGCACACAAGCAAAACAAGTGATGAAATACGCCAGAAGACTGAGTAAGGCCCTGAATTTGCCCCTCGAATTTGTAGACGAAAGACTCACATCAGTGGAAGCAGAAGAGCAACTAAAAAACAGTAAGAAATATTCCATTTTCAAAAAAGAACTAATTGACAAAAAGGCCGCTGCCATTATCCTTCAAGAATGGTTGGACAACAGAAGGAGGAGAGAAACAAAAGAGAAAGAGGGGAATGGGGATTTGGAGCAATGGTAAAAGAGAATACGGCAAAAAATCCGAAAAAATTGAATAAAAGGGGAATAATCGGTTAGAATCAAAACCGAAATCAAACCCTATTAGAAAAACGGAGGAGAGGACTATAAATACAACCACATTCAACCCGGCACTCAAAGAAAACTGCCAGGAGACAACCCCACAAACCGTCCTGGAAATAGTTGGCGGCAAAACCCTCAAAGGGGAAGTGAAAGTCAGTGGGGCAAAAAACTCCGCCCTGGCACTAATGGCGGGCACTCTTTTGTGTGAGCAAGAGTGTCGTCTCCACAATATCCCTACCCTAGTAGACGTCAAGACTATGGGACAAGTATTGTCCTCCTTTGGCGTCAAAATCAAAAAAAATGGCCCTACCTGGGAATTTGACCCCAGACACCTCACCACCACAAAAGCCCCCTATGAATTGGTGTCCCAACTAAGGGCTAGTTTCTTCGTAATAGGACCAATTCTAGCCCGCCTGGGACAAGCACAAATACCCCTGCCGGGAGGCTGTGCCATCGGCTCACGTCCAGTAGACCTACACGTACGCGGACTACAGGCGATGGGCGCTCATGTTACAATAGAACACGGGATGGTGAACGCCACTGTCAAGGGAAGACTAAAGGGGGCAAAAATATTTCTGGACTACCCCAGTGTGGGGGCTACAGAAACCATAATGATGGCCGCCACCCTAGCAGAAGGAGAGACAACCATTGAAAATGCGGCCAAAGAGCCAGAAATAGTGGATTTGGCCAACTTCTGCAATTCTATGGGGGCGAAAATAACCGGTGCAGGCACTGACTGTATTGTTGTTCAAGGAGTAAAAAAACTACACAGTGCCGAACATACAATTATCCCCGATCGCATAGAAGCGGGCACCTTTTTGGTAGCTGGTGCCATCACCCAGTCGGAAATAGTGGTAACTAACCTCAACCCCGAGCACTTGGGAGCGGTGACAGCTAAACTAAAAGAAATCGGCTGTCTAGTCCAACAGGAGGACGAGAAAACCCTACGCACCATCCCTGGCACCCTTAGAGGCACTGACATCGAAACACTACCCTATCCCGGCTTCCCCACAGATATGCAGGCACAATTCATGGCACTATTAACCATTAGTGAGGGCAATAGTATGGTAACAGAAACCGTATTTGAAAACCGTCTGCGACACGTGGCGGAACTAAAGAGGATGGGAGCCAATATAAGAGTAAAAGGCAATTCTGCCCTCATCTCAGGGGTGCCACGTTTGTCCGGTGCGCCAGTAATGGCCACTGATTTGAGAGCCTCCGCCGCCCTGGTGTTAGCCGGCTTGGCCGCCGATGGAACTACCATTGTACAAGGACTGCAACATCTGGATCGGGGTTATGAGAATCTGGAACTAAAATTCCAACAGTTGGGAGCACAAATCCGTAGAATCCCCTACTGTTAATACCTTTGTATTTTAAGAAAAAACAACACAACGGGTCTGGGACTTTTCACCCCCCGTTTTTGCCCTTTTGACACTCTCGTGATCCTAATGACTCCTTCTGTTGTAACCTGTAAGCTAATATAGAAAATCCGGTGTGGGGACAAATTATGGCAATTCAGTTACAGCAGGCTATCGCCGTCGGAACCTACATATTAAAACAAAGACTACAAGGCAAAAAACGCTTTCCCCTGGTTTTGATGTTAGAACCCCTATTCCGTTGTAATTTGGCCTGTCCCGGTTGTGGGAAAATCCAACACCCAGTGGAAATCCTAAAAAAACACTTGACTCCCGAAGAATGCTTTGCCGCGGCAGAAGAATGTGGCGCCCCTATTGTGTCTATCCCCGGCGGTGAGCCCCTTTTACACCCCCAAATTGACGAAATTGTAAGGGGTTTGGTAGCCAGGAAGAAATTTGTATACCTGTGTACCAATGGCATTCTGCTAGAGGAGAAACTACACCTTTTTGAGCCCTCTGTCTACCTCACCTTCAGTATCCACTTGGACGGCCTAAAATCTACCCATGACAAGTGTGTTAATAGAGAGGGAGTCTTTGACATCGCCGTCAAAGCCATCAAAAAAGCCAAGTCCCTCGGTTTTAGAGTAACAGTTAATACAACAGTATTTCAGGGAACAGATCCCAAAGAGATGCACTCCTTTTTCGACTTCCTGGAAAACCTGAAGGTGGACGGGATTATGATCTCCCCGGGCTACAGCTATGAGAAGGCTCCCGCCCAGGAATTATTCCTAAAAAGAGAACAAATCAAGGATCTGTTCAGAAAAATTCTAGAACCATGGAAAAATGGCAAAAAGCGCTGGAATTTCAACCATAACCCCCTTTTTCTAGACTTTTTGATGGGAGAAAAAGACTACGACTGTACCCCCTGGGGAAGCCCCTGTTATAGTGTCCTGGGCTGGCAAAAACCCTGTTATTTGTTGGGGGAGGGCTATTATCGCACCTTTAGGGAACTACTGGAAAACACTGACTGGGGAAAATACGGACCTAGGAGCGGCAACCCCAAGTGTGCCGATTGCATGGTACACTGCGGCTATGAACCAACGGCTGCCATGGATGCACTCAACATAGAAAATACCGGGAGGGCTATTACAAGTCTATTCGGTTAAAGTTTTTGTAAACTACTCAGTGTTTGTACATAATGGGGACAGGGGCCAAAACTGTTGGGTATAATGAACTTGATAAAGATTTGATAAAGCTTGTCCCTTTTATTACGCAAGCAAGTTACACACTGCCAACCAGCTTGGATGAGTTTTATGACAACAGTACTCCTTGTTGAGGATAGCATCCCCACCAGAAAAATGATCGCCGATCTGCTAACTAAACAGGGACTTAAGGTGGAAATAGCAGAGGATGGAGTTCAGGCATTGGAAATCCTCCCCACCGTAAGTCCAGACATAGTTCTTTTGGATATAATAATGCCCAAAATGAACGGCTATGAGGTCTGTCGTCAAATCAAATCTAACCCCAAAACAAAGCATTTGCCAGTAATTATTTGTTCCTCCAAGGGAGAAGAATTTGACCGTTACTGGGGCCTAAAACAGGGAGCCGACGCCTATATTGCTAAACCATTCCGAGAAAAAGAACTAATAGCCACCATCAAACAATTCATAAGGAAGTGAGCCTAATACAGGCTACAGAAATTGCCCCTTTTTTTGAGCCGGTTTATCAACGGAAAAACCGCAAAAAACCCACTCTCTCCCCTAGTCCCCATTCGTCCAAAGGAAAAAAAGTAAAATACAATAGAAAGTGGGCCAATGAAAGGGCGAAAAAAAAAATCAACCTCATAGAAATGCCCGGCCTTTGTTCTCCCCCTCTGGCTCGAGACATTTAAAAATACAAAAGGGCTACGTGTCTATATGACAGATAACAAATACTACGAAGAGAGAAATGAAATTGTGGGAGAAGTCCCACAGGGGGTGGAGGAAGTACCAATCCCAGAAGGGGATTTGCATCTCCGCCTGGTAATACCCTCGGGAGAAGAATTCGCTCTGCCGGCAGTGGGTATACGCGAGGTGATACAACAAGAGGTAGGCAAAATAACACCCATCCCCAATGCCTCCCACCTACTTCTGGGTACTATAAATCTCAGAGGAGAGATCATATGGGTGGCAGATTTAGGACAGTTCCTGGGATATAGCCAAATGTTGAACACTGATAGGGGGGAAATCCCTGTAGTTGCCATCGAGGAGCAAGAAATAACCATCGGTTTGGCAGTGGAAGGACTAGGGGGACTAGCATGGATTGACCCGGGACAGGTATTCTTGTCTGGTAATATACCCGACCACGTGATGCCTTTTGTGACGGGACAATGGCAAGATGAAAATGGCAAGAGGATTTTAATTTTGGACCCAGCAGCCATGATTCATTCTGCCCGCTGGGCCGCCTGAAAAGGGTTTAGTTAGGTTTATGATTAAGATGGGAATAAGAAGCATTCAATAAAATAATGGCAAGGGAGGAGAGAGGGGAAATGGCAGAAGAGTTGGAATATCAGGAAAAATTTAACCAAGCACGTACTGCTTATCTGGAGGGGGATCTGGAAAGAGCGTCCCGCCTTACAGACTCAATTCTAAGACAATACCCTGACGACCCCAGTGCTTTTTTGCTAAAGGGACACATTTGTTTACGGCAGCAGCAGTACGATTTGGCAAAAAACAACTACCGCAAGGTGTTAGAATTGACCAAGGATAGGGAATTAAGAGACCTGGCAGAACAGGGCTTGGCAGAGATAGAAGAGATTTTTGACCCGGACTCAGAATCATTATACCCTCCCCAGGTGGAAGTTCCCGACTTTGAAGAGGACATAGAAGAAATAGGGGAGGACGAACAACCAGACGACAGTTGGACAAAAAGTATCCAGTTTGATAGCATAGACTGGGACATAAAGGACCTAGAAGAAGAAGACATAGAAGACCCCACCTTACAACAGAATCTCCCTATCCCCATCCACACTGATAATGAACCAAATCTCACAGAAGCCGCCACAACCCCCCCTCCCACAGAAGACCAACAGCCCGGAGAAGAAGACACCGCCCCCCAGTCGGCGCCATCTATTATCCCCGAAGATGAACAGGATAATGACCTGCTGGATTTTGACTTCTCTGCCCAGGACATTGACTACACTGATTTGCAAGAAACTAGCGAGGATTTTGAGGCAGACAAGACCCGTGACAATAGTGAGCCAACCTTTGTAGTATCGGCGGCCCACGGGGAGGAAGAAGAAGAGACAGGACTGTCAGAACTGGAAAAAATGCTCACCGCCGGGGAACACCTTTTCCAAGACGATATGGGAGACTACAGTTCACAACTGGAACCCCTTAGTTCCCCTAAACTGGCTGCCAAAGACGATGACAGAGAAACCCCCATAAAATTAAGCGAAAGTGAGGAAGGGGGAATACCTATAGCTAATGAGGGAGAAGAACTCTTTTTCGGGGCGGATTTGGATGACATTCCTGATATTTCCCCCGAAGAGTTGCCCGTCTCTAGCATCTTCACAAAGGAACACAAAAGCCAGGCCGAGGAAAAAACCGGAAAAGGAACCTCCCCCGAGGATAGTTTCTTCGCCAGTGAGTTTGACAATGAGATAACTGGCAGTTTCACCTTCGACACGGACAGAATTAAACTAGAAACAGAGGGGGAAATGAGTTTCTCCTCCCCCACCCTAGGTGGTGTTTCTTCAATCCCCTCCTCCACCTTTTTAACCCCCGAAGTGGAGATACCTCAAGGGTTCCTGTCCAAGTACTATGACCTGCCACTGTTCAGGAAACAACTACTACACGGGGCTGTAGCTGCATTTGCAACCTTTGTTGTAGTTTTAGCAATGAGTATAATTACTGCCCCGAGACCAGAGGAAAATAAAACCCAGGTAAATCAGAAACCCCCCACCCCGCAAAAGGTTCAACCCAATAAAAGCCAGAAACCCAATCTACCTCAGCAGGGGAGCCAAAAAACCAATGCCCCCCGACCCAACAGTCTGCCTTCTAAAATCCTCTTCTCCTTGATAGCCGCCGTCGCCAGTGGCTCAGCTACAGTAGCCATGGGGTACCTCCTGGCACAACACCTTCGTCGATACACGATTGAATTACAGAATAACTTTGAATCCATATATCAAGGAAATTACGACGTGAGGGCGAAGATATACTCCCGAGACGAATTTGGCACTCTGGCGGCGGCATTCAACCAGATGACAAAGATGATTCAAGCAACCACTGCCGAGGCGAGAAAACGGGCAGAAGAGATGGAAAAGGCAAGAGAGGACTTGCAAAGACAGGTTATTAGGCTGTTGGATGACGTAGAAGGAGCCTCCCGTGGGGATTTGACAGTACAGGCGGAGGTGACTGCAGACGTATTGGGAGCCGTGGCGGACGCCTTTAACGTTACCATCTCCAACTTGAGGAAGATTGTAAAACAAGTAAAACAAGCAGCAATACAAGTACACAAGGCTAGTGCCGACAGTGAGTTGTTTGCCCGCAACCAATCCAGTGACGCCCTACGCATGGCGGAAGAGTTGGCTGTAACCCTCAACTCCGTACAGATGATGACGGACTCCATCGAACGGGTGGCGGAAAATGCCCGCGAGGCGGAGGAAGTGGCCAGGTCATCCAGTGTTACAGCCTTGAAGGGAGGGGATGCAGTAGAGCGCACGGTAGCCGGAATATTACAGATTCGGGAAACAGTGTCAGAAACCACCCGCAAGGTAAAACGGTTGGCAGAGGCCTCCCAACAGATTTCTACTATTGTAGCGGTAATTTCCCAAATCGCTTCCCGTACTAACCTGTTGGCTCTAAACGCCTCTATCCAAGCCGCTAGGGCAGGAGAAGCTGGTAGGGGTTTTGCTATTGTAGCCGACGAGGTAAGACAGTTGGCGGACCGTTCAGCCAAATCCCTGCAAGAAATTGAGCAAATCGTATTACAAATCCAGACAGAAACCGGTGCGGTAATGACGGCCATGGAGGAGAGTCTCCAACAGGTAAAAGACGTTACCGAACGGGCTGAACAGGCCAAAAGAGCCCTGGAGGATATTATTCAAGTTTCCAACCGTATTGATGCTTTAGTGCGCTCCATTACCGCTGACACCGACGAACAGAGAGAGAATTCTAGAGGGGTAGCCAAGGTAATGCAAGCAGTAGAATTGACTGCCCAAGCCACCTCCCAAGAATCACAACGGGTTGCCGTCTCTTTGCAGAATCTGGTGGGTATTGCCCGGGATTTGATTGCCTCCGTAGAACGTTTCAAGGTCGACTAGTATAACAATTCTCTATAACGGTTTTCATGAGTCAATTAGCGGCACGTTTGGTTAATGGCTTATTTTTGGCCGGACAGATTCTGGTTCATATTCTTCAAGGCAAGATTCACCGCCACAACCTCTTTGAACAAATGGCCTTTGTGGGACCCTCCTCTCTTATAATATCTTTGATTACGGCTGCCTTTGTAGGAATGGTCTTCACGATTCAGGTGGCAAGGGAGTTTATTTATTTTGGCGCCACCACAGCAGTGGGAGGAGTCTTGGCTATAGCCTTATCCAGAGAATTGGCCCCTGTGTTGACAGCGGTGGTAGTGGCGGGAAGGGTTGGTAGTGCCTTTGCCGCGGAAATTGGTACTATGCGAGTAACAGAACAAATAGACGCTCTTCAGATGTTAAAGACAGATCCAGTAGACTATCTAGTGACACCAAGGGTGGTGGCTTGTAGCCTAATGTTGCCCATATTGACCATTTTTGCCCTACTGATGGGAATGGCGGGGGGCCTCTTCATTGCCAGTACTATTTATGACATTTCCCGTACCCTTTTCCTAGAATCCATTAAAAACTTTTTACAACCCTGGGATTTAATTGCCGCCCTTATCAAATCTGCCGTTTTTGGGGCACTCATTGCTGTTATCGGCTGCAATTGGGGACTTACCACCACTGGTGGCGCCAAAGGAGTAGGACAGTCCACCACCGCCGCAGTTGTTATTTCCCTCCTTGCTATCTTCATCGCCAATTTTTTCCTCTCCTGGTTGATGTTTCAGGGCACTGGCACCGTCATTCTCGAATAGTCTAACCTCTACTCCCCAGTCTTTTCCCCTTTTCCTATCCCCTCTCACACTTTCCCCTCCCTTGTGCTATCTCAGGTTGGCGGCAGGCCTAATTATTGCTTAGACCCTTGGCTTGCTCACTTTCTTAATTGCCATTAAATTTTAATTTACCTCTATTAAGAGCCTAACATATACCTCTTTGCAGTAGTTCCTCAATTTATAATTTGGGAATTTTAATGATATTAAATTTCAATAAATATTTTTCCAGCCCCACCCCTTGCAGTCTCTTAACCTGCAGTCCCTGTCTCCATCGTAACAGGGCAGCCCCGACAAAAGTGGAGATGTTAAGAAAAATAAAGGGGAAATAAAACCTCCCTGATTATAACAAACGCCTAGCCGCCAACCCCAAACCAGCAATCCAGCCGGTAGTCCAAGCATTTTGAAGATTAAATCCGCCAGTTAGGCCATCAATGTCCAAGATTTCACCGGCAAAAAACAAATTAGGACAGATTTTGCTCATCATAGTGCGAAAATCCACCTCTTTGAGACTAACGCCGCCACAGGTGACAAATTCCTCCTTAAAAACTCCCCTCCCCTCAATATGATACTCGCCTCTAAGCAATTCCTTTGTAAGTAACTCCATTTCCCTCCTGGTAATTTCCGCCCAAGTCTTATCCTCCTTGGTGAGAATGTGAAGGGCCAAACTCTGCCAAAGCCTCCTTGCCAAGGGGAAGCCATGATAGTTAGTTACCTTCTGGCGTGGTATTGTCTGTTTACACTCATACAACCTTCTTCTTACTCCCTCTTCATCCCAAGAAGGCAACCAGTTAATAGTCAGGGGGAGACAATAATTGGCATCATGGAGAATTCTAGCCCCCCAGGCAGACAATTTCAAGGTGGCAGGCCCACTAATGCCCCAGTGGGTAATCAAAAGGGCACCACTAGTCTCCAGTTTTTTGTGTCTCCCCTCCCTCACCCTTAATGTGAGAGTTACATTTTCGCAGGTAATACCCGCCAAGTCAGCCAAACGCCTGTCTGAAATCCTAAAGGTGAAAAGAGAAGGGATTGGCTTCTCAATCCTATGCCCCAAATTACTAGCCCACTTGTAACCTAACGGACTACTGCCAGTGGCAATTAACACCCTCTCCGCAAAAATAGTTTCCCCCTTCGTCACTATCTCAAATCCCCCTCCTCCCCTGCGAATGTCAACCACAGGAGTTTGAGTGTAAATTTTAACGCCTAACTGCCTCGCCGTCGTTACCAAACAGTCAATAATGGTTTGGGAATCGTCTGTAACCGGAAACACCCTCCCATCCGCCTCCGTTTTCAATTGCACCCCCCTTGACTCAAACCACTGGATGGTATCCCTGGGTTGGAAACGAGAAAAAGCACCTATTAACTCCTTGCCACCTCTAGGATAATAACCTGCCAATTCCCGAGGATTAAAACAGTAATGGGTAACATTGCATCTGCCACCACCAGAGATTTTTACTTTCCCAAGGGGTTGTTTAGCTGCCTCTAGGATGGCAATGGATAATTCCCTATGGTGAGTTGCACAATTGATGGCTGCAAAAAAACCAGCCGCGCCTCCCCCCACCACTACCACATTAAATCTCTTATTCATCCCTCCTATTCTTTCTACCGCTATGACAACACCAACCCACTAACCAGAACATATGCCCTTATCATATTCATATTATGAAGGGCTTGTGTAGTAACGTTGTTGGACTAGATGTCTTCTCGTTTGCCTAGACAAAGATGGCATTTCCCCCAACCCAATCCCCAACTGGTGAGGGAAATTAGCCGCAACTGCGGTATCTCCCCCATAATGGCACAGGTAATCGTCAATCGGGGAGTTACTGACCTTTCATCCGCCCATTATTATATTAACCCGGAACAGGCTCAACTCCCCCATCCTTTGCAAGAATTCCCCCATCTATCCCACTGTATCGACATTGTTAAACAAGCCATCGCCAAGGGGGAAAAAATTGGCATCTGTGGCGACTATGATGCCGATGGTATGACAAGTACAGCCTTACTTATTAGAACTCTAAGACATTTAGGGGGTATTGTAGACTATGCTATCCCCAGTCGCATGAAAGACGGTTATGGTATTAACGAGCGTCTTGTCAACGAGTTTCACCAGCAGGGCTTTAGTCTAATTATAACTGTTGACAATGGTATTTCAGCCCATCCTGCCATTGAAAGGGCAAAGGAGTTAGGCCTAAAGGTTATTATTACAGATCATCACGACTTGCCACCCACTCTACCCCCCGCCGATGCCATCCTTAACCCCAAGTTGTTACCTGAAACTTCCCCCTATCATTGTTTGGCGGGAGTGGGAGTAGCCTATATTTTTGCCATCTCCTTGGCCCAGTCCTTTGGACCACTTAACGGTCTGACTAAGGGGCTTTTAGAATTATATACCATCGGCACCATTGCTGACCTTGTACCCCTTAATGGTGTCAATCGTCGCTGGTTAAAAAGAGGACTTAAATTATTAGCAAATCCCGATATTTTAGGAATTCGTGCTCTTAGTAAATGTGCCGGTATTAATGAGAGTAAAACTCTACTAAACACTGATGATATCGGCTTCATTTTGGGCCCTAGGATAAACGCCATTGGCCGTTTGGATGATCCTCAAATTGTCATAGAATTACTCACCACCGAAGAGGAAGAAGTAGCGATGGAAATGGCTAAAAAATGCGAGTACACTAATAGAAGGCGCCAAGAAATGTGCAATGTAATTGAAGAGGAAGCAGTGGCTATTATCGAAAGAAAACCGTTTCTGTGGCAAGAAAACAGGGTGATATTTTTGGTTAATAAAAAATGGCATCATGGAGTAATTGGGATTGTGGCTTCCCGTTTAGTGGAACGTTATGGGGTGCCCGTATTTTTGGCTACCTACGAAGACGAAAAGGGTGATTATATAAGAGGATCAGCCCGAGGTATAGAAGAATACAATGTCTTTTCCGCCCTCCAATACTGTGATGATTTATTGGAAAAATATGGGGGACACAAAGCGGCGGGCGGGTTCACTTTTTCTAGCAAAAAATTAGAACTTTTTCATCAGCGTTTGATAGAATTCTCTCTTGCCAATATAAAACCAGAACATACCAAGCCCCTAATAAAAATTGACGCCCAAATTAGTTTGTACCAGGCCAATTTACAACTCTTGAGGGAAATAGAAAGTCTCTATCCCTGGGGGGTGGAAAACAAACATCCAATTTTCTGTAGCAAAAAAGTAAAAATTAAACAGCAAAGAATTACTAAAGATGGCCAACATCTACAACTTATCGTAGCCGATGAAACTGGAGAAAAAAAAGCAATAGCCTGGCGTTGGCATCCCTACTTTCCCCTCCCGCCAGAGGTAGACATTGCCTATAGAATTAAAGAAGACGAGTGGCAAGGCAATAACTCAATCCAATTAGAATTAGTTGGTGTCAGACTGCCATCATGATAATTACACCGTTGTGACAATCATACCTATGGTCCCAATCCTATTAAATAAAAAATCCTACCGGGAAACAATATTAAGGAGAAAAAACCTTGACCTTTATTCAGTTAATCATCCTAGTAACAATTTTTTTTATTACTGCATTTGTTGGGGTAGTAACTGGTAGCAACTCTCTTATTACTGTACCGGTAATGTTACAGTTTGGTATTGAACCAGCTGTAGCTATTGCTACCAACATGTTTGGTTTAATTTTCCTGAGTATTGGCGGTGTTATCCCTTTCCTCAAGACTGGTTTCATGAGGAGAAAGGATATCCCTTTATTAACGACTTTAACCCTGTTTGGTTCACTATTAGGTGCTATTTTAGTATTAATTGTTCCTCCGAAGCAATTTCCCTTTTTAATTTCTCTATTCCTTATTGCCATTACTGTTTTTTCCATTTTCAACTCTTCTGGCAAAAACCACAAAACATACCCCAAAACAGTTTCTGCAGTATCCAAAAACATTGCCTATTTATTAACCTTCCTTCTGGGGATATACGGAGGTTTTTACAGTGGCGGCTATGTTACCACTCTGACTGCCTGTTATGTTGGTTTTTTGGGCATGACATTTGTGGAGGCGGTGGCGGTAACTAAACTATTAAATGTCTTTTCTTCCCTCATTGCCACTGTTGTTTTTATGGTGAAAGGTTTGATAGACTACCCTCTAGCAATTGTCCTGAGCATCACCATGTTTTGTGGCGCATATCTAGGGGGTAAATTTGCCATTAAAATGAACGAAATTTTCCTCAAAAAACTTTTTATAACCGTAGTCATCGCCTTGGCTATAAAAACCTTTTGGCAATGGTTATCGTCCGGGGGTGGGATGTAAAGGGGGTGGGGATTTTTTGAAAAAAGATTTACGATTTCTTAAGTTTTGGCGGAGGGAAAAATGTTATAAGCAAATAGTGTGAAGTTGTAAAATAACCATGGGGAAAGAAAAAGGCTGGAGGGGTAATAAAAATGCGTTTAGACGTGGACGCCGAGGATAGCGTTTAATACAGATTGGTTGGGGCAGACAACAACCATAACAAGGCAGGGAGTGGAAATTGACAAAAAAATAGAGTTGTTTGCAAGGAATGCTGTCGGGAAAATATAAAATGTCAAACGGTGATGGAGCCCAGTCTTAGGGTCAATTTTTATTTCCATACAAAAATTACCTTACAAGTTTTCCGACATCTCAAAAACAGGCGATATTAAACCCATACCCTTCATATTTTTCTTTCCTCGGAGAAAGAACTAGTTATTTTTTTGGCAGAGGGAGGCCTTGCCACTTGGGAAGAATAGGGAATGCCAAATATCCCATTTTTATTTTAAAAACTCTGGTAAAATGTATTTTTTTGTTTTAAATCCAGCCAATGGCAAAATGATAATACGAGGTATTGGGGAGTAAATGGCAAGGGATGGCTAAAAAAATAGGTAGACGAAACCGGTTTTTCTTTTACGAATAGTTAATTTTGGCTAGGAGAGCATTATCAATACTGGCGTTAACCATAGTTATTTCAGCAATGAAAATTGCCAAGTAGGGCAGAATGCTAACAGGAATATGGGGGAAATTAGTGGAGAATTTATAAGGGACATTTTATCCCAAAAATAGAAAGGATTTACAGGCATTCGTGGAGATTTGGTTAGAAAAATAGACGGGGGATATCCATAGGAAGGCTCAGCCCTCTGGTAATATGAAAGAACTAGTAGGACGGATGGCTTTACAAATAAGGAGATTATGCTAAAAGTAGAATTGCCCCAGATACCCCCCAGTGCATGGCGATGTGAAATTGGGAAACAATGGGAAAATCCTTACCGGGTGCGCTACGCTAGTAACCTGGACGATGGCCCCAACCACGGCATGCCTCTGGGGGGATTTGGTGGTGGTTGTATCGGCAGGGGGGTAAACGGGGAATTTAATCTCTGGCATATAGACGGGGGTGAACATATTTATAAACCCTTGCCTGCCTGTCAGTTTAGTATTTTTGAACAGGCAGAAGCTGAAGCCCCAAAAGCATACGCTTTGAGTACAAATCAGCCGGAAGATGGGAGTTTATCCGCTTGGCAGTGGTATCCTCGGGGAAAAGGGAATTATTACGCCTTGTTTCCCCGTAGTTGGTTCGAATATGAGGGAGTATTCCAATGTCGTTTTATATGTGAACAATTCTCTCCCATTTGGGCGGGAAACTACCAAGAAAGCAGCTATCCCATTGCCATTTTTGAATGGACAGTTCAAAACCCCACGGACAAGGATATTACCGTTAGTATTATGTTTACCTGGCAAAATACTGTGGGGTGGTTTACCAATGCCATCAAATCCCCCCAGGTGAAAATCAGAGATGATGGCAGTCCAGTCTACGAGTATCAGCCAAAATGGGGGGATAGTACAGGGAATCTTAACCAGTGGATACAGGACACCTTTAGGGTGGGATGTCTTTTTGATCGTGTTAGGATGACAGAAGAACAACCTCAGGAGGGGGAAGGACAATGGGCCATAGCCACCACTAGTAACCCCACTGTGGAGGTATTCTATCACACTCGTTGGAATCCTAGGGGTGATGGCCGAGAAATATGGGAGAGTTTTGCCACGGATGGCAGTCTACCTGATCGTCAAGATGAAACCCCAGCCTCCCCAGGTGAACAAATTGCTGGGGCAATAGCAGTCAGATTCCGCCTAAAAGCAGGAAAAACCCGTAAAATTCCCTTTATTCTTACATGGGACTTTCCCGTTACCGAATTTGCCCAGGGCATTACCTATTATCGTCGTTATACAGACTTTTTCGGCAGAAACGGCCGCAATGCCTGGTCAATGGTGCGAGCCGCATTAAAATACTACGAAACCTGGCGAGAGAGAATAGAAGAGTGGCAAAAACCAGTACTAAATAGGCCAGATTTTCCAGACTGGCTGAAAATGGCACTTTTTAACGAATTATACCTGCTAACACAAGGGGGCACAATTTGGACGGCCGCCACAGAAAACGATCCAGTGGGACAATTTGCAGTGTTAGAGTGCATAGATTACCGCTGGTATGAGAGTCTGGATGTACGTTTGTATGGCTCGTTCCCACTAATTCTACTATGGCCCCGTTTGGACAAGTCAGTGTTAGAAGCCTTCAGTAGGGCCATCAAAACAGAAGACTTAACCCCCAGGGTAATAGGGTACAATGGGACAACAGCAGTGCGCAAGGTAAAAGGCGCCACCCCCCACGACTTGGGCGCACCCAACGAACACCCCTGGGAAAAAACCAACTATACCAGCTATCAAGACTGTAACCTCTGGAAGGATTTGCCCTGTGACTTTGTGCTACAAGTGTACCGAGACTTTGTCTTCACCGGCAGTAAAGACTATGACTTCTTGTGGGAATGTTGGCCAAGTATCGTAGAAACCCTAAAATACCTTAAAAAATTCGATGAGGACAATGACGGCATACCAGAAAATGGGGGTGCACCAGATCAGACCTTTGACGACTGGTGTTTACAGGGGATTAGCGCCTATTGTGGAGGCTTATGGATTGCCGCCTTGGAAGCTGCTGTAGCCATTGCTAGAATTCTTATAGCCAACCCCCCTATGAATCCCAATCTCCAACCCCCAGACTATCCCGTGGGGATTCAAAGGGAAATGGACACTTTCCAACAGTGGTTACATCAAGCTAGAAGTATCTACCACGACACCCTCTGGAATGGAGAATACTACCGTCTAGACAGTAAGAGTAACTCAGATGTGGTCATGGCAGACCAACTCTGTGGTCAATTTTATGCCCAATTACTCGGAATACCAGATGTAGTAGGGAGAGAATATGTGAAAAAAGCGCTGGCAAAAATATATGATGCCTGTTTTCTCAAATTCCATGATGGCAAATACGGCATTGTCAACGGGGTAAAGCCAGACGGCAAACCGGAAAGAGAAAATGACACCCACCCGTTGGAAATCTGGACAGGTATCAACTTTGCCATAGCTGCCTTTATGATTCTCAACGGCATGAAAGAAGAGGGATTGAAAGTAGCAGAAACAGTAGTAAGACAGATTTACGAAAACGGGCTCCAATTCCGCACCCCCGAGGCTATTACTGCTTCCCATACTTTTCGCGCCAGTCATTATTTGCGGGCTATGGCTATCTGGGTTATATACCATGTCCTAAAATGAGAAGGATTTGACAATCCTTAAACTGTGGTTTCAGAATAAGAGTGGGAATGAAAGTTTGTGAAAGGCAGTAACAAAAACCACAGGGAAAATGACAGAAAAACCACAATTATCCCCCTCCCAGGGAATTGGAAAAGAAAAACAATACACCGAAGTCACAGAAAAATGGTTTGAATACCCCATAGTGGTCCATCCCCATCATACAGATTATGCCGGGGTAGTGTGGCATGGGGTATATCTCACCTGGATGGAGGAAGCGAGAATAGAATGTTTAAGACAGCTAGGGATTGACTATGCCCAGCTGGTGGCATTAGGATATGAACTACCCGTTATTGAAGTAAATTTGCGTTACCATCGCCCTCTGAGAATGGGGGATAGAGCATTGGTAAAAACTAAAGTCCAGGATTTAGACGGGGTAAAAATTCACTGGGATTATCAAATTACCGACTGGGAGTCTAGTATCTTATACGTCAGTGGCAGGGTAACCCTGGTGGGAATAGACAGAGAAAAAGGTAAAATAATGAGAAAACTACCCACAGTTTTACAAGAGGCGCTGGTAAAATTATAGGTGCTGCTAGGTAAGCGGGGAGGAGATGAGTAAAGGAGTAACTGAAGACAAACACAACAACTCTTTCCTTATCGGTTTTCTCATGGGAGGGGGGATTGCCGCCATTACCACTTTTTTACTAACCTGGTCTAAAGAGGAACAAAATAAAAAGATAATTCAGAAAACAGCAGAAGCCTTGCCTGAAATGGCAGGAGATTTCCTCTCCACCATGCAAGAGAATGCCAGTCGTATTCAACAACAAGCCAAAACCAAATGGCAAAAGACAATGACGCGATTACAAGTCGCCGTTGCCGCGGCAATCCAAGCCAGTAAGAATGCAGAAAACCCTCAGCAACCACCAAATTCCCATGAATGAGCCCCTTTTTTGGCTAGGTTTATCCCTCTGTCTAGTGGCTACCAGCCTTACTGCTGTGTTGATTACTCTCATTCCTGTCATCCAGGAGATAAGCAGGGCTGCTCGTAGTGCGGAGAGGTTATTTGATACTCTAAATCGGGAATTTCCTCATACCCTTGAAGCAATTAGAACTACAAACATGGAATTGACAGAATTGAGCGAGGAAATGAGAGAGGGGGTTAAAAGTGCCGCCGGCGCCGTTAAACAAATAGATAATAGCCTATTAACTGTGAAAAGACAGGTAGAAAAGGTAAGAAAAAAAGGGCATAGTCTGTGGGTTGGCTTGAAGGCTGGAATTGAAACTTGGCAAAAATATAACCCCTAAAGATAGGGTTTTTGTTCTAGGTAGAATTGGCAGGATAATGAAAAAAAAAATTGTAGGTTTGACAGGGGGGATTGCTACAGGAAAGTCATCAGTAGCCAACTATTTAAATCAAAAATATGGCATTCCCGTTTTTGACGCTGATGTTTTTGCTAGGGAAGCCGTTGTTGTCAACTCCCCCATATACCGGCAGATTTTAAAACGTTATGGCTCGGGAATTACTCTGGATAATGGCCAGTTGAATAGGACTTTACTGGCAGAAATAATTTTTAACAACCCAGAGGAGAAAAAATGGCTAGAATCTCAGATACACCCCTTCGTCTATCAACGTTTTCTATCTCTAATTCCCCAACTTACTCATCCCCTTAATGTATTCGTCATTCCCCTCTTGTTTGAAGCCAAAATGACCGATTTGGTTTCAGAAATCTGGGTAGTTGCCTGTAGTTTTGAAAATCAACTCAAAAGACTGCAACAACGGGATAATCTTTCGGAAAAACAGGCAATTTCTCGTATTAACAGTCAAATGCCCCTAGAGGAAAAAATAAAATTGGCTCACATCGTCATCGACAACAATGGCAGCCCCCAACAACTCTTCTCCCAGTTAGACCAGATAATGTCAAGGGAAGTTAATAAAAATTAATATTAAGCAATGTTGTCAAAAAATCAGGGCACATTTTAGCCGTTTTTCTGATAGCCTAGATAAAAGAAGAAAACAGTAAATAAAAAAAGGCATTATATGACAATAACAACAGATAATGAACGTACTATAGTAATCGGCACCAGGAAGAGTCAACTGGCATTGGTACAAACATATTGGGTGAAAAAAGAACTGGAAAATCGCTTCCCCCAAGTGGAGTTTGAGGTAGAAAAAATCAGCACCCAGGGAGATAAAATTCTAGATGTAGCTTTGGCCAAAATAGGAGACAAAGGACTATTCACCAAAGAGTTAGAAGTGGCCATGTTGAGGGGAGAGATCGATTTTGCCGTCCACTCCCTCAAGGACTTACCTACAAAACTGCCAGAAGGACTTATATTGGGGTGTATCACCAAGAGGGTAAACCCCGCTGATGCCCTAGTAGTAGCAGAGAAACACAAAGACAAACAACTGGAGACCCTACCTTCTGGGAGCGTGGTAGGAACCTCATCCCTCCGTCGTTTGGCACAACTGCGTCACCATTTCCCCCATCTGGTATTCAAAGACGTGCGTGGCAACGTCAACACTCGTCTGGCCAAACTAGACGCCGGCGAGTACGATGCCATTGTCCTGGCGGTAGCTGGTTTGGAAAGATTGGGGATGACAGACAGAATACAGCAAATAATACCACCTTCCATCTCCCTTCACGCCGTCGGCCAAGGCGCCTTAGGCATAGAGTGTCGGGTAGGAGATAAAGAAGTTTTACAAATTGTTAAGGCCCTAGAAGATCCCGACACCCGAGACTGTTGTCTAGCGGAGCGCTCCTTTTTGAGGGTATTAGAGGGAGGCTGTCAAATCCCCATTGGCGTCAACAGTAGTGTCTCCGGCTCTCAGCTAACCCTCACGGGTATGGTAGCAAGTCTGGACGGCAAGAAACTGGTTAGGGACAGTATAACAGGCCCTCGTGACAACCCAGAAGAAATAGGTGCCTCGTTGGCGGAGAAATTAAAACAACAGGGTGCGGCTGAGATTCTGGCAGAAATTCTCTCCCAGGTCAACCGCAACTAGCCCCCCTAATGTCTGTGAGGCTCGGGGGTTAAGATACATAAAGGGGTTGAAGGGAAACAACGGTAACAAAAAAATAATTCAAAAATAGCGAGACGGGGTTGACGACCAACTGCCCCAACTCCCCTGGAACTGTCAAGGGTTCAAGTCCATGGAGCACACAGCCTCCAGGTCAGACAGTGGTTTCCAAGGCCTGGGCAGCCTTTTTCAGATTCTGTATTCGCATAAGTTCCACGAAACTTAGGCCAAAGCGCCCCTCCAGCTCTGCAGCCTTTTCTATGGCTTGAACGAGAAAAGACGTGGCTTCCCGCTCATTGTAGCCCCTTCTGAGGGCGATTTTAACTCCCTCTGCATCTGCTTCTATTTCCCTGGCCAAACTACGGTTTTGTTGCCAAATCTGTTTAGCGGCGAAGGTGAAGAGGATGCCAGAAACTACAATGCCCACTACGTCCTGCTGAGACAGTTGGAAAACAAACCCCAACAAGGCCACTAAGGCAACTGCCCTTTCTATATCCCACTTGAACCATTTTACCCCCAAACACAGGGCCACAGTCCTCAAAAACAGCAAATCCCGTTGGGGGGTGGACAACTGTCGCCACAATTCAAAATTGATATAAATAGGACGACGGCCAGTCTGCCAGGGTAGTGGGAAAATGGTAGAGATCACCTCTTTTTGGGACTTAGGGAAAATTTTACAAAACATACGTCCAGAGGCGGGCATCAATTCCTGTAGGCGACTAATTTCCTGTTCGATATTCATCCTGTCCGCTTTCATGAGCTGGGGTTACTGCCTCCCGCAACCAACAATTTTCTAGATGTCTGATCCTATAGATATACCAAAACTGCCCTGGACGCCATACTGAATAGTTGTCCTCATCGTTGGTTAAGGACTGGTTAAGATAACTCCAGACAGCATGGGCAATGGTGCGTAGCCTATAAAGCATAATAACAACCTCCTCGCCAGTGGAATCGAACACCCCCTAATACCAGTGTGCCCCATTGGTCTGCCTCCTTAACAGGCCTATTAACCATTCGTAAAATTACTAACTGACTACAGGACGGGTTTAGTACGAGTGATGTCAATAGTAATGGAGCCTTCAAAGTCCGGGATGGGGGGAGAAACTTTCGATAATCTCACCCTTACCTGATTAACCCCCCCTATATTGAGAATATCCTGGGCAATGACCTCCGCTAGTCTTTCTACCAGGGCAAATTTGGCGTTTTTTACCACGTGTTTGACAATATTGATAGCCTGGCGGTAGTCTACTGTATGCTCTATGTCATCACTCTTAGCCGCCTTAGACAAGTCCAACCAGATGGTCAAATCCACCTCAAACCATTGTCCTAATACCCTTTCTTCTGGCAAGAGTCCTGTATAACCATAAGCGCGAATACCCCTGACCTCAATGCAGTCCATAAACGGTCAAGTCCTTAAAAAAATCACCATCTCTAATTCCTTTATAAGACCCCCGCCCCGGAACAAGAAACATTTGGGAAAAAAACTTAATATTGGCCTTTCGTAAATAGTAACAACTAGTAATACTGTCGGAGGGCAAGAGTAATAATCCCCTGTTGCCCTAAGAGAATCTCCCGCAGCAAAGTGACAATGCCTAACCAGATTACTGGACTAATATCAATACCCCCCAAGGGCGGTACAATCTTGCGGGTGGGAGCTAAGAAAGGCTCTGTAGGGATATAGGCAATATTATAGGGGAATTGGCGTAGGTCTATCTGAGGATACCAGGTAAGTACAATCCTAAAAAGGAACAATACAGTCATTATAAGCAAAACAACCCCCAGAAAAACCGAAGCGATGATAGCAATATTCATACTCCCAGAAGATTCAGCCAAGACTGATATCCATTGTAGGCTAAAATTATACTAGTAATGAGTCTACATTAGGGTGTAAAGGCCTATGACTGAATCCTTAGCCAGCTTTTTGTGGAGTCTTTTCTGGGGTGCAGTAATTGTAGTTATTCCCACTACTGCTGCCCTGATCTTCGTAAGCCAAACTGATAAAATCCGTCGTGTTCGATAGTAAGTCCCAATAAAAACCTTTCATATTTCATTCATAGGAATAAAGAATCGTCGGTGGTGGGCATATGTCCACCTTCATCGGGGGACAGAATAGTTAACATAGAAAGATAAGGGCGTACTCTGGAGGCGCCCACCCCAGACATCAAGCTGCAGGTATAAATAATGGTTAACTTTGGCTTCAACTCCGCTAGTGTGCTTGGGATATTTCTGGCTTTGGCAGGGGCAGGCTTGTATCTGCTACGCTCTATAAGGCCGGAGGTTTCAAGGGATCATGACATTTTTTTTGCCGCGGTGGGATTACTGTGTGGTGGTATCCTGTTGTGGCATGGTTGGCGTTTAGATCCCATTCTTCAGTTTAGCCAACTCTTGCTGTCCGGCACAGCTATCTTCTTTGCGGCGGAGAGTATCCGCCTAAGGGGGGTTGCCCAGGAAAAAGTCAAATCCCGTACTAGCTATATAGACGAGGAAGAGAGGAACCCCAAAAGACGCCCCGTCTACCGCGCCTCCCTAGCCAAAAGAGAAGTCTATGACGACTACTACCCCGAGGAGGAAGAGGAAGAAAGAGTCTACCGGCGACGCCTACGGGGGACTACGGGGAGAACACAGGCAGATACAGATTATGAAGAAGAAACACCACCCCCTCCCTCCCGTCGTCGTACTCCTAGCCCCAGCAGAGACTATGATGTCCCCCCCTCAGCCCCTGTAACCCGTCGTAGCCCACGAGAGGACACGGAAGAATACTGGGAAGAAGACACCCCACCTCGTCCTTCCCGGCGTGGCAGTAGCAGAAGCACAGAAGAAACATATAACAGGACTGTTAGTCCAAGACGTCGTCCCAAGTCTACGGAGGAACTCCTTTCCCGTGTGGGCAGCGAATATGTGGACTATGAACCGGTTCAGCCGGTTCCTGGCGATGAGGACAGGGAAACACCTCCCCCAACCCCAGAAGACAACAAAGCCGACAATACTGACTACTAGGGCCAGTTGAAAGGGACTTGAAGCAGAAGGGTCTTTTACTGCTAGTCTTTTTCACTGTAGTGGTGGGGGGTTGTGGCACAGACAGAGGCAGTTACCTCTCCACCTCTTTCAATACCCGTTATAACGAGGAGAAACCAGCTATCAGTGGCGACGGACGATGGCTGGCCTTTGTTTCTAACCGTCATGGCCGCCAGGAGATACTATTGTATGACCTACAACAAAAAACCTTGAGCCCCCTCCCTTTAAACATGCCCAATGCGGTGTATGACAGTCCCAGTCTCAGTCGCACAGGCCGTTATCTGGCCTATATCTCCAGTGTCCAAGGACGCCCCGATATTTTTATATACGACAGGGTTGCAAAAGAAAACAGGATGATAACCCAGGGATATCGCAGTTGGTTGCGTAACCCTCGTATTAGTCCAGACGGTCGTTATCTTGTCTTTGAAACCGCCAGAAGAGGTCAGTGGGACATAGAAGTGGTGGACTTAGGGCCCTTTATTGAACCGGATTTGCCAGACGGAATGCCAGTAAATCAAACCCAACCCTAATCCCCACCCTCTACACCCTACCCCCTATACCCTAAACCCTAACACCTTTGGCCAACAAATAGGCAAAGAAAAAACCCATAACCCCTGCCATTCCCACCCGCCACAGTTCCGGATAACACATGGCCAAAAAAACCACCGCCAGCAATAGTCCCCCCCTTGTCCATCGACGGAACCAAAGATTCATGTGTTTCCTCTTGTCACTTCTCGTAAAGTTTTACCGGCTTTGGACTTAGGGCAGGTATCCTAATGGACAACAAGGCCACCAGTACCAAAGCATGTATTAACCAGTGGGCTACTACCAAGGCACATACTAGCAATACTATGCCGCTGACTACTGCCAACACCAGATGTACCTCCTGAGCGGTGTTATAGTAGGCTACCGAACTGAGAACAGTTGTCAACAACAACAGCACCATAAACGAAGTCATCACCATCGTCACTCACCTCATCCCTTTCGCCTGCTTCCCATCATGGTATGAGCCCATTATGGTCATCCCCTCCTCACCCCTAAACTAAATAACCATAGGGTTATAATTCTTACCCCTCCCACCTTAGAGGTTAGCATTTTTTACCTACCGTGGTGGTTATATGAGATACTTTCCCGGAGGTGTTGTGACAAAATTTTACATTTATTAATCTTTTGGGAATTAAATGAGAAAGAATAGCAATAATCCTCGGGGGAGAGAGAAATGTGGCATCATATCGCCAATGGGTCAACCACATGCCACCTTTTGAGAGGCGGTTTCTTCGCCCCTTTTCCGGAAATCAAGCCCAAGCACGTAGTGCCCCAATGGGAAGCAGAATTAGTATAACTACAGGCCAATATTAAACCCTGCAGAATTGAAAAAGGCCTATGATAAAGTGGAACCAAAACTAGTACAATTTGCCAATAGGGTTAGTGAAGGTAAACCAGTTTATCAAAGACTATTAGCTTTAAGAAAAGGCGGGGGGTGAGAAAAACTTGACAACGCCTAGAAAAAAAATTGTCTCCCCCCTCCTCCTTTTCGCCAAATTGTCTGGAGTGGGTAGGTAGGGGAAAGAGGGGGTTTCAGTCAGATACAATTAAAACTGGCCCAACTGGGAACAAAATCCTCTAACAAACTCCTAGCCGCCACTAAAGCCCTTAAACTATTACCTACCACCAAGGAGGACATGGTGAGATTGTTCCCCAGTTTATTGAGTTTAGCAGCCCAAACTGCCGGGAATGAGGGGCGCACTTGGGCTACCCCTTAATCAAGTACGCAAAAGGCACACCGCGCCCTCTTCAATAAAGCCGCAGGAGGAGAATACGATAGTGTCCCCATTGTAAAACGCGTCCTCGCCCTTCGTCAAGAATTAGCCCACCTTTTGGGCTACGAAAACTGTGCCCAAGTGAGTTTAGCCAAGAAAATGGCTTCCTTAGTGGGTGCTGTGGGGAAACTATTATAAGGGTTAGAAGAGTTATAGATATGCCCAAAACAAAAGGAATTAGAAAAATTAAAGGCCCTTGCCGGGGTATATGACTTACAATCCTGGGATATCGGCTATTGGGCAGAAAGGAAAACTAAGAGAAAGTCTCTTTAACCTCACAGAAGAAGAATTACGCCCTCATTTTCTCCTTATACAAGTATTACAAGGCCCATTGACCCTCCTCAAGTCGCTGGTATTAACGATGTCCAATGGGATGCAGTGGAGTCGCCCAGTCAATTCATAGAAAACTGGTGTCTAGAGAAACATACCCTCCTTGCCATGGCCAAAAACTACAAAAATAAATTAGTGTGAGTGTTTCGGCCATGTCACTACAAGTCCACTTCAGTCTCCCGGATTTGGAATTACAATCCCGTTACCAAACCAGTGGCAAAGAAACCCTTCACCATGTGCGTCATCACCTTTTTACCAGAAGACAGGTTTTTGTGTAGTTTCTCCCATGTTTTTTCTAAGGGCTATGCCGCCGGTTATTATAGCTACAAATGGGCAGAAGTTTTAAAGGCCGATGCCTTTGCCACCTTTGAGGAAGTCGGGTTAGACGATGAAGAAGCCATTGCAAGGGTGGGTAGATGTTTCTGCCAGCCATGGAGATATTTAAACAATCCCGTGGCCGTGAGCCAAAAACTAAGGCATTATTAAGACATACTAGCTTACCGCCCCTTCCGGTATAATTGACAAGGTTTATGCCATGTAATAAGAGCAACTACCATGTCGGGAATACCAGAATTGCCACAGCTGTTAGGCGCCAAATTATTCTTCCAGGGTAGGAAGTTTCAATTTGAGGTAAACAGACTCCGACTCCCCAATGGTGCCGAGGGGGAATGGGAATGTATCCGTCATCCCGGTGGCGCCCTTGCTGTCCCGGTTACCAATGATGGTAAACTAGTGTTGGTGCGTCAGTATCGTTTTACAGTAAAAACCAGACTCCTAGAATTTCCGGCTGGCACCGTAGAATCCCACGAAGCACCTCTGGTAACTATTCAACGGGAATTAGAAGAGGAAACTGGATATACTGCCAAAACTTGGCGCACTCTTGGCAAATTTCCCCTCGCGCCTGGTTACTCCGACGAGTTTATTTATGCCTTCCTCGCCCAAGATTTGGAAAAATTACCTCAACCTCCCTCCCCGGAAGCCGATGAGGATATTGAAGTGGTATTGATGACTCCCGCCGAGTTTGAGCGCCTTGTTTTCACTCATAGTATATTTGACGCTAAGACTATTTCCAGTTACTTCCTCGCCCGCCCTTTTTTATCCCTATCCTAGTCATCCCGATTCTCCCAATCTGCCTACAATATGAGACGGCCAAAGGTTATTTTTTTAGATGCAGTGGGCACTCTTTTTGGTGTAAAAAACAGTGTGGGATGCGCCTACGCGAAAATTGCAAGTAAATACGGCGTGCAGGCCGACGGGAAAATAATAGATAGTTGCTTCTACCGGGCCTTTAGCCAATCTCCTCCCCTAGCCTTTTCCGAGGCAGACGAGGTGGAAAAAAAGGAATATAACTGGTGGAAAAACATTGCTTTTAATACTTTTAAGATGGCAGAATCTCTGCAACAATTTTCCGATTTCGATCTGTTTTTTGAAGAGTTATATCAGTATTTCAAAACAGCAGAACCTTGGGAGGTATATGAGGATGTAGTACCCTCCTTAAATCGGTGGAAAAATCAAGGAATAAGCCTGGGAATTATTTCCAATTTTGATAGCCGGATTTTCCCGGTATTAGAAAGTCTAAAACTAAGGGACTATTTTGACAGCATAACCATATCCTCTCTGACAGGATACGCTAAACCTCACCCCAAAATCTTCCTCACAGCCTTGGCAAAAAACAACTGCAAACCAGAAGAGGCTTGGCATATAGGCGACAGCGAAAAAGAAGACTACCAGGCTGCAAAGGAGGTGGGAATCCAAAGTTTCTGGCTGAATCGCCCCATTTATACCCTAAAACATCTCCCCGACCCTCTCCAATGCCCCTAAGAGTACTCTATAATCAAATCATCTACCCTTGGAACCATGAGGCCAAAATGAGCAGTGTCTCCTACCTAATCGTCAACACCGTCTACAATTTCGTCCAACTTTATCTTTTGCTAATTATAGTCCGCATCCTCCTCAGCTGGTTTCAAACCGTCGACTGGGCAGCCAATATTATATCCTTCCTGGCACCCATTACTGACCCCTATCTTAATATATTCCGCTCCATTATCCCACCAGTAGGAGGCCTAGATTTATCACCAATCCTAGCTATCTTCATCTTACAACTAATCCCCCAACTGTTGGGAGCCGTCTTCCAAATGGTTGGCTAAATGGTTGGCTAAGTGGCAGTCAAATCAAGTCTTTTGTTGGTATCGCGGGGAGAATCCAAATCCCCGTATCCCCAGGATACCCCCACCACGGTAACTCAACCCTTCCAGCTACATCATAACAGCCTATGTGTTTAGCAGTGCCTGGTAGGATAGTCTCAATAGAATACGGCGATACTCCGGAAATGACTATGGCCAAAGTGAGTTTCGGCGGTGTTATAAGGGAAGTATCCCTGGCATACACCCCAGAAGCTAAAGTGGGAGACTATGTAATTGTACACGCGGGCTTCGCCTTGAATATAATCGATGAGGAAGAAGCAGAGGCTACCCTTGCAGATGTGTCTGAAATATCTTAGTATTAACCGTTGCCTCAGCCGTGGCAAGATACCCCCTCCCATCAGGAATAACAAAAGAAGATGACTGTATTGTCGGCAATCAACAAACAAAAAGAAGCAGAGGAAATTCTAAGGATACTTAAACAACTATACCCCAATGCCACCTGCAGTCTGAATTACGACAACCCCTTTCAACTGCTAGTAGCTACCATATTATCCGCCCAATGCACCGATGAAAGGGTAAATCAGGTAACCCCCGTCTTGTTTTCCCGCTTCCCCACCCCAGAAAGTCTTGCCACCGCAGATAGAAAGGAAATAGAAACCATCATTCGCCCCACCGGTTTTTACCGCAATAAGGCCAAAAATATACAACAAGCGGCCATTAGGATTATAAGGGACTTCCAGGGACAAGTGCCCCAAACCATGAGTGAATTGTTAACCCTCCCCGGCGTGGCAAGAAAAACTGCTAACGTGGTTTTGGCCCACGGTTTTGGTATCATCGAGGGGTTAACTGTAGATACCCATGTCAAACGTCTCAGCAACCGTCTGGGATTAACAACCTCCTCCAATCCCCTGGAAATAGAAAAAGACTTAATGCAACTGTTGCCAAAACCAGAATGGGAAAACTTCTCTATCCGCCTTATCTACCACGGTAGGGCAGTTTGCAAAGCCCGTAAACCCAATTGTGAAAAATGTGCCCTAAATCACCTCTGCCCATCCTACCCCCTGTTGAAACACTAAGTTAGCTACAATGGGATCTTGTCAATAGGGATTAGCAGGAGTAACCGTGGAGAAGAATGGAAAAACGTAAATATAGTATCATCACCTTTGGCTGTCAGATGAATAAAGCCGACTCGGAAAGGATGGCAGGAATCCTCTCTTCAATGGGGTTTGAATACACCGATAACCCCGATGAGGCCAAAATCCTTATCTACAACACCTGTACCATTAGAGACAACGCTGAACAAAAAGTCTATTCCTATCTTGGTAAACAAGCAAAACGAAAACACTCTGAGCCTGATTTGACTATAGTTGTAGCGGGTTGTGTAGCACAACAAGAGGGGGAAAAACTGTTAAGGAGAGTACCAGAAATAGATTTAGTGATGGGCCCCCAATATGCTAACCGTTTAGATAGTCTCCTAGAACAGGTATTTGCCGGTAATCAGGTGGTAGCTACAGAACCGGCATATATATACGAGGATATTACTAAACCCCGTCGGGAAAGCGATGTCACTGCCTGGGTTAATGTCATTTACGGTTGTAACGAGAGGTGTACATACTGTGTAGTACCAAGTGTAAGAGGAGTAGAACAATCTAGACACCCCGAAGCCATCAAAAGGGAGATAGAGGAATTAGCACGTCAGGGATACAAGGAAGTGACACTTCTAGGCCAAAACATAGACGCCTATGGCAGAGACTTGCCTGGTAGTACAGAAACTGGCAGACATAAATATACGTTTACCGACCTGTTGTATTACATCCACGAGGTAGAGGGAATAGAGAGAATCCGTTTTGCTACCTCCCATCCCCGTTATTTTACCGAACGTCTTATCAAGGCTTGTGCCGAATTACCCAAAGTGTGCGAGCACTTCCATATACCCTTCCAATCAGGGGATAACGAAATCCTCAAGGCCATGAGGAGAGGTTATACCAGAGAGCGTTATAAGGAGATAATAGACAAAATCCGGGAGTATATGCCAGATGCCGCCATTAGTGCCGATGCCATTGTCGGTTTCCCCGGAGAGACTGAGGAACAGTTCCAGAATACTCTAAAATTGGTAGAAGAGATTGGCTTCGACCAGTTGAACACCGCCGCCTATTCCCCTCGTCCTAATACTCCCGCTGCCACCTGGCCTAATCAGGTACCAGAGGAGGTAAAAAGCGAGAGACTGCAGCGTTTGAATCGTTTGGTAGCACAAAAAGCTGCAGAAAGATCACAAAGATACCTGGGAAGAATAGAGGAGATTCTGGTAGAGGATGTCAATCCTAAAGATGCCACCCAGGTAATGGGGAGGACAAGAACAAACCGTTTAACCTTCTTTAAGGGGAATTTGAAGGAATTAAAGGGGAAGATAGTGCCCGTTAGGATAACGGAGGCAAGGGCATTTAGTCTTACGGCAGAGGCCCTCTTACCAGTGACACACTGACAAAGGAGGAAAGGATAAAAGGGGAGGGAAGGAGTAAAAAAGAGGAAAACCCCCCCTCTGCAGACTTCAGATGGCCTCCTGATTTTTTTCACCAGTGCGGATGCGGATGGTTTCTTCTACGGGGGTTATAAAGATTTTACCATCACCGATCTCACCGGTGCGGGCCGCCTGGATGATTTTTTCCACTACCATATCCACCTGTTCATCATCCACTACAATTTCCAACTTGAGCTTTTGTAAAAATTCTACGGTGTATTCTGAGCCCCGGTAACGTTCGGTTTGACCCTTTTGACGGCCAAAACCTCTGACTTCGGAAACAGTCATGCCCACTATGCCGGCATTCACCAGGGCAATTTTTACCTCGTCCAGTTTGAAAGGGCGGATAATAGCCTCTATCTTTTTCAAATTCCTCTCTCCTTTTTTGCTTACTGTCTCTTATATAGGTTATACAATTTTCCTGTTCTTTTCTAACACCTCAACAGACCAGGTTTTTGTAACAATTACTACAATTACCGTAAACCCCTACCTCTTCTTCTTCCTAAGAAACTCAATTAGTCTTTGCATCTCTGTAGGTATCGGTGCCACAAACTCCATAAGCTCTCTGTTTTCCGGGTGAGTGAGAGTCAGTCTGAAGGCATGTAACGCCTGTCCCTTTAATTTGAAACCTATGTTTTTACAGGAAGAGTACAGGGGGTCCCCCACCAGGGGATGTCCAAAATGGCTACAATGGACACGGATTTGATGAGTGCGTCCGGTTTCAAGACGAAAATGTAGCAGGGAGTAATTGCCCAATTTTTCTACTAGACGCCAGTGGGTGACGGCCTCCTTACCTCCCTCCAACACAGTCATTTTTTTCCGATTCTTTGGATGTCGTCCAATGGGCAGGTTGATTGTACCACTTTCCCCTGGAAAACAGCCATGGACTATCCCAAGATATTCCCTTTTTGCCTCCCTCTCCTTGATTTGTCTTTGTAATTCTTTTAATGCCATCTCCGTCTTAGCAATCACCATTAATCCCGTAGTGTCTTTGTCAAGTCTATGTACTATCCCCGGCCTTTGGACACCACCGATGCCTTCCAGGTTAGGACAATGGGCAAGTAGGGCATTTACCAGTGTACTATGGGGATGTCCTGGGGCTGGGTGTACTACAAAATCCGCCGGTTTGTTTATCACCAGGATGTATTCATCTTCATATAGGATTTCCAGGGGGATAGATTGAGGTATTATGTCTGAGGCTACTGGCGGCGGAATGGTAACATTAATAACATCCCCCGGTTTCACTATAGTTTTTTTATCCAGACAGGGATATTGGTTAAGGGTGACACGTCCTTCTGCTATTAGTTTTTGTATCCGAGAACGAGATAATTCTGCTATGTTTTTTGCTAGCCAGACATCAATCCTTTCTCTTCCTTCTTTCACCACAAATTTTCTTATATCCTCCACATTTTCCTTCATCTAAAACTTGTTTTTTAATCAAATATTTGCCATTTTATGATAGCATACTCCCATTATTCTTCGCAATCTTTAATATAGCAATAGCCAGGGAAAATATCCCATAACCCAAACAATAAGAAGCCAGAATATCACTCACCCAGTGAACCCTTAAATAGGCACTACTTATCCCCATAAGTATGATTAAAAACGTAGCCAGGGAATATAAAAATGGTTTCAGTCTAGGGTATTTCTGGGAAATAAAATAACACCAGAGGAAGTATAATAGCAAGTTACCGGCCGCGTGACCACTGGGAAAACTCTTGCCAAAAGCATTAGCTACCAAACGCTCACTGGGACGAGGAATTGCAAAAAATGGCTTCAAAATCCTGTCTATTAATATTAGAATTGCTAGAGTGGAAAATGCTGTAACCTTCGCCTCCTCCCAGCATCTTTTCTTTACCAGAACCACTAGGGATATGAAGACAAATACCCCTGCCACCTCCGCCTCCCCCAAAAAATAAGATATTCTGGCAACATAAACAAACCAATCGGGTAACTCCTGCCTAATTAATACTAGTAAATTCTCATCCAAACTACTAGCTGCCCCAGTGACAACAAAAGTGGATATGATGCTGAAACAAATCAGACAAAAAGTACAAACTATTAACTGAGATTTGTCCAGGTATTGAATAAAATTCTTGGACCTGATTAGATACTTTAACTTCATCTACTCAGCAACACAAAAACAAGTGTAGATATTGTATCCCAAAGGGAGGATAAACAACTAGTAGTCGACGGCAACCCCAAAAAATTCAAAACAGAAAACCCCAATCATAAAGGAGATAATGGCAATCAATACGATAATACACACCACCAGCCAAGAAGGATATCCCAGTTTTTGTAAATCCATGCGCAGAAGCAGATTTGCCGAGGTTATAACCAACAAGTCAGCAAAATAATCAAAGGAACAAAAAACAAACACCAAAACTACTGACCAAAACAGGATGGATAAAAATATTTTTACATCCGAGTTGATGCTTTTTTCCAGAAAAAGGGCAATGAAAGTAAAGGGACTAGTTATGAACAACGAAAAGCCAATAATTAGAAACAGCAAAATAAGTTTAAATAATAAGGGGAAAGCCCTCAAATATATCAAATAAGCAATAGTAATACTCTCGGCTGAAAACAACTTTTGCCAAAAAGGTGTCGTGCTGGCAATCACCCACCCCAGTACAATATAAGTGGCAACAAAGAGGACTAGGGAAATCAGTAAGTTGCCATAAAGCCAAGAATCCCTAGGGGAGATTTTGTTTTTGGCCACTCTGCCAATTACAATCCCAAAAGGAAACAAAAAGAGGAAAAAAAGAAGGAGGAGAAAGAAAATAAAAGAAAAAGAAAATCAACCAAAAACCATCAAAACAATCCACAAATAGTCAACACAATTAGGACATGTATTGGATAATATAGTCGAAATAAGGAGCAGTCTCCTCCGCCTCCTCCTTAGATAACAAGGCTAACGCCGCCTCCTTCAGACAGCGAATAGCCTCCACCATACCGGCCATTGGCACTCCAAGGGAATTATACATCTCTTTGACCCCAATAAGGCCAATTTGTTCAATAGGCTCCTTGTCCCCCGCTAGCACTCCATAAGTAACCAGGCGTAGATACCAGCCAAAGTCCCTCAAGCACTGATTATACTGTTTTTGCCCAGCAGCGTTGCCACCAGGGGCACGGAAATCAGGCCTTTTTCGGAATAATTCTCGACTGGCTTGCTCCACAATTTTTTTCTCATTTTCTGCTAGGGTTTCGGCTATTTTTATTCTGAATAATCCCGTATCTAAAAACTCCTTTATCCCCTGTAACTCACCGCTACTGGGATAACGCAACTCATCGTCCGCTTTCAGAATTACCTTACTAACTACACTCATTTTATTAACAGGTTTTACAGATTTTCTATGATTAGTTTAACCTAATTTGGTCTTTTTCTTTGACTCTCTCTTTGTTACAAATTGTTGACAAAAATAATAAATCTTAACATTGAGAGGGAAAAGAGGGGTGAAACAGTTGGAAAACACCAAGACAGAATAGTTTGAGTTTCTCATGGGTGTCAGTGGCAGGAATAAATCTCCCCTCTATCTGCCAATTGTCGACGGTGGAAAGCCGCCAAGCCTCACCGTTATGGTTGAAGCCGGCGGTGTCGATGCCGATAAAATGATGTTGATTGTCTTCTTGCCCCCGATGGAAGCGAATTTGTACTAAGATACTCCTACTCTGTAATTTTGGACTCCAGCCGGGGAAGTGAAAGCCTATGTCAATAGAATCCGGATCCACTAGTTGAAGAGTATAAGGGTCATTGTGCCATGGTTTCAAGTCAGCCTTGGCAGAGGGGAAATATTGTTTAAACAGATTAACAATAGTAGCAATTTTGCTGGTTATCTCCAAGTCTTTAGCTTTGTCTGCCGCATTCATTTACCTTGTTACTCCCTACTGTGGTGACATTTCCCCATCATAGGAGTAATTTTAGGGGAGTGTAGTAGTTTTGAGCACTACCTTCTTATCACCGTGATAGCACTATCAGATGTTAATGCTACTAGGGGTGTTTTCTGTGGCAATAAGACGATGACACCCGGATTCAGGAAAGGCCCATTTGTAGATATACTCTTGTGGATTGCCCCAACACAATCCTAAATAGATTTCCTCCCTGCCGGCATCTAATTCCGCCCATTCTGCCTTTTTATACAATTGTTCAATTTTATCACCACTGAGAGGGGAAGTGCGTTCCTCGGAAAGATAGTATTTATAGCCTTTGGTTACCTCTTGCCAGAATTCCAACACAGAATCCTTGGCCTTCATTAAAATCTCCTTGTCACCTTCGATGGGTATTAGTTGATTATGGACTTCTGGAAAACGGAAGGAACGTCCCTTAAAGTTGATTGTACGCCAAACAATGCCAGATACGCCGTGTTTTTTCTGATACTCATGGATTTGTTGTCGGAAATCCCGAAAGGCAAACACCCTACTCATTTTATCCATGTCTACAGCCTTAGCCACAATAGGATTGTTTAGTTTCTCTTCCGCATTGAAAATCAGTCTTTTCCCACTCCAGGTAGCCTGTAATTCCATTTCCAGGAATTTAATCAAGTCTTCCGTGGTGTAAGTCATATTGCCTTCCCCTATTGTTGCCAGTGAGACATCTACCCATTTTATAATATGAGGTCTAGTATAAAGGCAATAGATTTTTCCAGTTATAGGTAGTTTTTTCCAAAAGAGCATCTATTTTCAGCTGGGATATTTCTAGTAAATACTTGGCTGTATACCCTAATTTTGGTGGCGATTTCACTGCCACTATCCCCTCCGGATACCTTTGTTTGTATTCCTCCGAGATTTCCTGCCACTTTTTTGGCATCATGGCGCGGCACTTCTCCACTTCTTCTAACAGCAAATACTCGTTGTTTCTCCTATAAATTGCCCCGTAAACTTCCCCGTTACTTGCCGGCATTTCCACTGCTATTACCGCCTGTTTTTGTTGTCTTTTTGCCTCTTCCCATGCCAGAAGTTCGGTATTAGAGATCCCCACCACTGGCAGGTTTAATTGTTGTGCCAAAATTCTGGCCGTGACTACCCCTATTCTGGTACTAGTATAACTGCCAGGGCCTAGGCTGACCGCTAAAAAATCCAGTTTATTCCAGGAAGTTACCTCCTTGACAAAGCCCGCCAAAATTTCTTGTAACCTATCTGCTAATTCTCTTCCCAAATCCCAATAATTGCAGTAAAATTTCCCCTGGCAATCTACAAAAGCTAAACCCAAATCTCCAGTAGAAGTTTGCAAGGCCAATCCTTGTTTGTTCATTGACACTCACCCAACAATAGAAGCTAATTTACTAAAAAAAAATAGAATTGCTAACTATCAGCAGTCTGTGGAGTTGGACTCTCTTCGATGGCAAGACGAATCAATAAACCTGCTAAAATTAAACTACTAATTACTGAACTGCCACCATAACTGAGAAAGGGAAAAGGCAAACCGGTGGTGGGAAGTACACCTGTATTAACGCCGATGTTAAGAAGAGATTGTCCCACAAGAATAACCACAACACCAATTCCCAACAGTCGTTTAACGGGATGGTGACACTTTAAAGACACCAAGAAGGCAATAGTAGCGTAACTGAGCAACAACAGTAAGAGAAACAGACAGCCCAACAAGCCAAACTCCTCGGCAAAGACGGCAAAGATGAAGTCAGTATGCTGGAAAGGCAAATAGAAGAGTTTCTGTTGTGACATCCCAAACCCAACCCCCATTATACCACCAGAGCCAATGGCTAGTAAACTTTGAATCAACTGATAACCATCTCCCCTAGCATCCTCCCAAGGATTGAGAAAGGATGTGATACGTTTTAACTGATAGGTGTTAATAGACACACTCACCGCGGCAGTAACAATTCCCGCCATGGCAGTCATAGCCAGTTGATTGTAGGGTATTCCCCCGGCTAATGCCATAAGCCACAATGTCATCCCACATAATGCAGTTGTACTCAAGTTAGGTTGTTTGAGAATACAAGCAAGGGTGAAGGCAAAAATACCTAGCCAGGTGCCCTTGATTTGCCAGGAGAGTTTTTTCCACTTGCCAAATACAATAGCACCCTGTATAACTAGAAAAGGCTTTAGTAATTCAGAGGGTTGAATTTGAATGGGACCTATATTTAACCATCTTTCGGCACCATTAATATTTTCCCCTAACCCCAATGCTGTTAGCAAGATACAAACCAGGAAAAACAGATAAAACCAGCCAGAATATTTGAATACCAGAGAAAGAGGTAGTTGTGGCAGTATTTTAAAGAAAATTAGGCCTATTAGCAGCCAAAACACTTGACGTTTCCAGTAATACCAGCCATC
Organism: Geminocystis sp. M7585_C2015_104; assembly: GCA_015295805.1. Taxonomy (NCBI): domain Bacteria; kingdom Bacillati; phylum Cyanobacteriota; class Cyanophyceae; order Chroococcales; family Geminocystaceae; genus Geminocystis; species Geminocystis sp. M7585_C2015_104. The sequence continues at coordinate 43,414 of DVEF01000041.1, forward strand.
TCCACTTTCTTGTATTCCCACGGCATAGGAAGCAGAAAAAAGAGTAACTAAGCCAATAAAAATCCATAAAAATGTCAGCCAGCGCAGTATTCTAGCCTCAAAACCCCAACCGTTGACATCCGGCTGGTAAAAAGGGATAGCAAGAGTCAGAATTTTCCACATTGTTTCCTGCTTATTGACGTGATTAACATTAAAACTATTAACATTAAAATCAACCACAAGAAATAATAACCCGCCAAGGATTCGAGTATATACTATAGTCATCAGTCATTGGCGGGGCAATTCTCTCATTGGCGGAGGGGAGTATGAGAAAATTCCTTCTCGTTTGTCTTTGCATTTTAGGGGTAGCGTTAGCTTTATTTAATTTTCGCGGTTTGGCCCTTAAAGGGGAATATGACTCTTTAATTATCAACTTCCGGGAGGATATTCCCAAAAATGAGTTAGAGTCTAGTTTACAGCTAATCGCCTCCCAAATAAAATCCATACCGGTGTTGAATAGTATTTTCTCCGAAGAAGAAAGAGTCTATGTGGTTAAGGGAGATAAAAACACCTGGAAACAACTGAAAAAATTACCCCTCAAACAGCAAGTAGAATACATCGAGCCCAACTATGTTTATCATAGCCTAGAAGTCCCCAATGATCCCGGCTACAGTCAACAATGGAATCTCCGTAGTATCAATATAGAACAAGCATGGGACGACAGTAAAGGGGAGGGAGTAATTGTAGCCGTCATAGATACAGGAGTAACTCAGGTACCCGACTTAGGAAAAACAGAATTCGTGGAGGGCTATAACTTCATAGACGACAATAAGGATACAAGAGATGATGTAGGACATGGAACACACGTGGCAGGTACAATAGCCCAGTCTACCAATAACAATTATGGGGTAGCGGGGATAGCCTACAGAGCCAAAATAATGCCATTAAAGGTATTAGGCAAAAATGGAGGCACAGTTGCCGACATAGCGGAGGCGATTAAATTTGCTGCTGACAGGGGCGCCGGTGTGATAAATATGAGTTTTGGTGGGGGGGGAGACAGTCGATTTTTAAGAGAGGCGATTAAATATGCCCATCAGAAGGGAGTGGTAATGGTAGCAGCGGCGGGGAATGAAAACCGCAATGCTGCCACCTACCCAGCGCGTTACCCCGAGGTAATTGCCGTTTCTGCTACCGATGCCGCTGGTAACAAGGCGCCCTATTCTAATTTTGGGGCGGGGGTGGATATATCAGCACCCGGTGGCAGTGAAACTGGCAAAATAGTCCAAGAAACCATCAACGGGGAAAGCAAACAGCCAGAATTCATCGGCTATATGGGCACCAGTATGGCTTCCCCCCATGTAGCCGGTGTTGCCGCCTTAATCAAGGCTACAGGGGTTGACAATCCCGACGAGGTAAGGGCAATTTTACTCCAGTCAGCCAGGAAACCAGAAAAAGACCCCTTAAACCATTATGGCGCAGGACAGTTGGATGCAGCAAGAGCAGTCAAACTAGCCTTGAAAGGCAAAATTACCCTTAGAGACTTCCTCCGTTGGCTAAGAGACAATGGCTATCTCAACCCCGGTTTTTGGATAGACGGTGGGGCAGTAGCCCTTTTACCTAAGATACTAATGGTATTAGGTTCCTACTTATTTGCCTGGTTTTTACGCAACTATCTCCCCTTCAACCTCAGCCTCCAGGCGGGATTGATAGTCGGCAGTAGCGGTTTATTCTTCCTACAGGGGTTTTATATCTTCGATTTACCACAATGGCCTTTTCGTCTGATGGGCAGTTCCATCCCAGAATTAGGTAATATACTATGGGGCAGTTCTATTCTCAATCCCCTGTTTGCCAGTGCATTAATTCCCACCCTTAATATTCTCATTTTCCTACAACACCCCACCCTTAAATGGCTAGCCATTGGTTGTAGTCTCGGGGTTGCCTCCTGTTTACTGGTATCTGCCTTCACCAATCCCTGGGTATGGGGTTTAGGCTATGGCTGGTTGTCGCGGCTATTCCTCCTAGTTAATGCCCTTTTCTGCCTACTATTGGCCAATCTAGCCGCAAAGGCCGCCGCCTCTACCTCCTTTGGCTTGCAATAGCCCCTCTATCACCTGCCCACACCCCTTGACAATTCCCCCTCCCTCGTGCTAGGATAGGGGGAGAAGTAGAAGGGGTGGCAGGCGAAGGGACTGCCGAGACGTTCGGCCAGCGTATTTTGTTATTAAAACATTTTAGCGATTAGACAGGGATAAAGAAGAGGGAAGGATGAGGGGCAAAAGAAGGACTGCTTTGGAGTTAATAGGAATAAAAATCAACAGATTAGCAAATACCCTAAAGCCCCAATTCCCGTTTGAGCAGTTCAATAGATTCCTTACTAATATAGCAGTTACTTTTGAGAATACGGGAGGGACGAAGCAATTGGGGAGATACACGGTGGTAAATCTCCCTAACTGGCAAGTAACTGGGGGGATCACAAATGATAAGATCACAATAACGGACAATATATTCCAACTGACTGGGATTGTCCGCTGTGGCAGTGATAACAGAAATATCATCGCCCCGGAGACTGTGAATGAGAATATGCGCTGCCCGTAAAATTCCCTCTCCTACACTTACTATCCCTAGATAAGAATCCGGAGGCAGCTGTCGGATTATATCCAATTCTCTCTGGTAGTCATATATATCAATGGGAATAACAAGGGCAGAATGGGGGGGAATAGTGTCTCTTACTAGGGGGAAAAAGTAACGACTAGTAATGACGGTGGCATATTTTTTATGCCAGAGAAAATTTGCCAATCCCTCAATGGCAATCAGGTGGATGGGGCGTGCCAATAGGGGCTCTAATTCCGTTACAATCAGTTTACCAGTGCCCAGGTCCGATTGGGGCAGGGAGACTACCAGCACCTCCCTACAAGCCAGACGCCACTGTATTTCCTCTAAAAACCACTGTTGGACTTCCTCCACTCTGTGCCCTTTTTGAATTATTCTGTCTATAGTTTCTCTCACTAGTGCCCTAGGAGAGTCAGATATCCCCCGTTTATCACACTCTTGTTTTTTAACGTAGATACCGGAGCCCGGGATAGCCTCCACCAAACCCAACTTTTTCAGGGTTTTATAGACCTTGCTGATTGTATTACGATGCAGTCGAGTAAGGGATGCAAGTTGTCTTGTGCTGGGCAAACGGGCGCCGGGAGGATATTTGCCAGTGGCGATAGCAAACTGGATTTGCTCAATTAACTGCTGGGAGGGGGGGATAGGGCCATCAGTCTGGATATGGAAGTCAAACATAAGCGTCGGGTGTCAACTGTCAACTGTCATACAAGGCAGCGGCATAAGCAAGTATGCCTACTGAGAGGCATACCCACAATGCCAACTGTTATCTAGTCATTCTTATCCCCAACTACCTGTTTTTTGAAACTCTCAATCTCCGCCCACAACTCCTGACGGGTGGAGGCTTTTAACAGATAACGCCAGACAAACCAAACGCTATATCCCAATCCCACCAATTCTAAAATGGGGGATAGCAGGGGGATATGCTCAATGGCGTCTAAGACGGCTATAGTGATATATACGGTAATAGCCGCCACAATAATCAAACCAGTAGTAGTCAGGGGTTTCTGGTAACTGGAGAAGAAATTAGTAACCAATTCGGGCAATTGAGCAACATAGTCAATTACCAACTCTACATACTCCTGCCAATCCCCCTCACTTTGGGATTGGGCAGTGACAGGGGTAATCATACCCGGCTTTTCACTACTAATCTTCTCCAGTTTTTCCGTCTGCTCAGATTTTGTTTCCACTTGTGGTTTAGACTCCATATAAACTCTCTCCTTGTGCCAACATGTCCACTAGGGACTATTGCCCATATTATCAAAGAGTTCCCTTTTTAATTTTCGATGTTTTTTTGTGGCTTTGTCTATACCCTACGAAAATAACAGAGATACTCTTATCTGTATATAATGGTTTCCCGGTAGTAGTTGCCGATTTGGCTAGTTTTCCCATTCATGAGCAAATCTCAGGCAGTTTCTCCCCTAAAATCCCTAAGAAGCATCATTGGTGAGAATCTCCCCGTAATAGTTATAGGCCTGTTAGTGGCCCTGTTCATTAGAATATTTATAGCAGAACCTCGTTTTATCCCCTCAGAGTCCATGTTACCAACCCTGGCAGTGGGAGATCGTCTAGTAGTGGAAAAGGTGTCCTATCATTTTACTAAACCCAAAGCCGGGGAAATTGTAGTCTTCACTCCCCCACCACAACTACAACAACTGGGGTATAAAAGGAATCAAGTCTTAATCAAGAGGATTATAGCCCAAGAAGGAGACACAGTAGCAGTCAAAGACGGCAAAGTGTATGTTAATGGCAAGCCCCTCCAAGAGGATTATATCTTAGAACCACCCCAATATGAATTCGAGCCAGTAACAGTGCCCCCTGGCTGTGTGTTTGTCATGGGAGATAACCGCAACAACAGCAATGACTCCCATGTTTGGGGCTTTTTACCAGAAGAAAACATAATCGGGAAAGCCGTTTTTACCTTTTGGCCCCCCGAACACATTAAAGTTATTTAGTAATACCGATTTTAAATACTAGAAATTAGGCGTCATCAAGGGCGGCAATGCCAGGCAAAACCTTCCCTTCTAACAATTCTAAACTAGCACCACCACCAGTAGAAATGTGACTCATCTTGTCGGCTACCCCCACTTTTTCCACTGCCGCCACCGAGTCGCCGCCACCAATAATAGTAGTGGCACCTTTTTCCGTCAATTCGGCTAGAGTGCGGGCAATGGCTTCTGTGCCTTTGGCAAACTGATCAAATTCAAACACCCCCATCGGGCCATTCCAAACCACCGTCTGACAGCCTTGTAGGGCCTCCTGGAATAATTTTACAGACTCTGGCCCTATGTCCAACCCCATCCACCCATCGGGTATGCTATTGACGTCCACTACCTGGGAATTTGCATCTGGGGCGAATTTATCTGCCACCACCACGTCTGTAGGCAGCAGCAACTCCACCCCTTTCTCCTTGGCCTTAGCCTCCAGAGAGCGTGCCAGGTCCAGTTTATCATCTTCTACTAGAGAATTGCCCACATTTAACCCACGGGCTTTAAAAAATGTAAAAATCATCCCCCCACCAAGGAGGAGTTTATCGCATTTTTCCAACAAAGCCTCAATAACACCGATTTTACTTGAAACCTTTGAGCCACCTATAATAGCTACTAGTGGACGTCTGGGTGATTCAATGGCACTTTGTAGGAATTTTAACTCCTTCTCAATCAGGTAACCGGCTACACAGGGAGAGAGATAATGGGTTACCCCCTCAGTGGAAGCATGGGCGCGGTGGGCGGTGCCAAAAGCGTCATTTACATACAAATCAGCATTACTGGCCAGTTTTTTAGCAAATTCTGGGTCATTTTCTTCCTCTTCCTTGTGGAAACGGAGATTTTCTAACAATAACACATCCCCATTTGCCATAGCATTAACTGCCTGGGTAACCTCATCCCCAATACAGTCATTACACTTAATTACCTTTTTGCCCAACAATTCCGAAAGACGCTCAGCGACAGGAGTGAGACGAAGTTCCTCCTTAACTTGGCCATTGGGGCGCCCCATGTGACTACATAATATCACCTTTGCCCCCTTAGAAATTAAATCATTGATAGTGGGCAAGGCAGCACGGATGCGGGTGTCATCAGTAATTTTACCGTTTTCCATGGGCACGTTGAAATCCACCCGCACTAATACCCTTTTCCCTTCCAAATCGGCTTTAGTTAGATTTGCAACAGTTTTTTTAGCCATAGTGATATTTTCGGATACTTATCAGAAAATAAAAAATAGAAAGAGCAAAACTAATTACCCTTTGCCGATTTTACCCGACTCTTGTCACGGGAGGTAAGTATTATGTTTAAAAAGATCCTATTCCCTATCAATCAAAGTCGAGAATCCAGAGAAGCAGTATCCCTGGTGGCTAACGTAGTTAAAACATACAACAGTGAGCTATATATCCTCTCCGTGGTAGAAACCAACAATGGAAATTCGGTAATGAGTGATGCAGAGGCAGTAAGAAAACTACTAGAAAACGCCCGACAAGTATTTGCCTCTCAGGGAATCTCGGCTGAGACTATTGAAAGGGAAGGCTTACCTCCGTTTGTGATTTGCGATGTTGCCGAGGAAATTGAAGCTAACCTCATTATTATGGGTTGTCGCGGCTTAGGCTTAACTCAAGAAGGCGCCGAGGAAAGTGTTACCAATCGGGTTATTAACCTATCTCCTTGTCCTGTTTTGGTAGTCCCATAGTAATATAATATGCTCTTTCTCGGTTGCCCCCACCTAGGGGCATTTTGATTATCATGGACTATTATTGTCCCATTTAGACCCTTATGACTAAAAAGGCATTACTGCTTATCAACCGTTATTCCCGCAAGGGGGAAAAATTCCTGCCTCAGGCAGTGGAATACTTCTACTCCCATGACTTCGAGTTGATTGTTAAACCCCTAAAACACCCCCGGGAACTGGGTTCGGTAGTGCGCGAGTACCACAAACAAGTAGACTGTGTTATAGTAGGTGGTGGAGATGGTACTCTGAATGGAGTAGTGGATAGTCTAGTAGAAACCAAACTGCCCTTAGGTATTCTACCACTTGGAACTGCCAACGATTTAGCCCGCACTCTCAATATTCCCTTTGGTATCAAGGAAGCCTGTGAAGTCATTGCCAGGGGAAATCTCAAAACCATCGATTTAGGGTGGGTAAACGGCAAACACTTCTTCAATGTAGCTAGTATTGGTTTGAGTGTGGAAATCACTAAGCAACTGTCTCGGGGTTTAAAACGGCGTTGGGGGGTTTTTGCCTATGCCATTACTGCCATACAGGTGATTGGCAAGGCTCGTCGTTTCCCTGCTACCATCGTTGTAGATGGTAAAATCCTCTCCGTCAAGACTATTCAAATAGCTGTAGGCAATGGTAGATATTATGGGGGGGGGATGCCTATCGCCCATGATGCCGCCATTGACGACCAGCGTTTGGACCTATATAGTATCGAATTAGAACGTTGGTGGCAAATCTTTCCCCTTATCTGGCACTTACCCCGAGGTCAGCAACACTTGTTAAAATGGGTGAGGACTGTAGAGGGTAGGGAAATCGAAATCCACACCAATAAAGCCTATAAAGTCAACACTGACGGTGAAATCACCACCATCACCCCTGCCAAGTTTAGAGTCATTCCCAACGCCCTTCAGGTTTTCGTGCCATAAATTGGCTCAAGATAGCCATGTTTTTTCACTCTAAATCTTCGCCCCCTCCACACAATTTCCTTCTTAAACAGCGCCAATACCCAGGTATAAAAATTCAAGAAATCGCCCACTATCACTAGCCCCATGTATCCTGACAATTCCCGGGTTTTCAGATAGATAATTCCCACCAGATAGGCCAGGGTTATCCTCAACAAGATTGTAAAAATCATCAGGCAAACACTGAAAATATGCCAGTTAGAAATCAAGACAAAAATAATACTAGTAACTGCCCCCTGGGTGAAAATCATGCCCAGGTAGCTGAGCAATCCTTGGGAGAGAATGCATTTTTGCCAGCGAATTTGTCTGTCGATGTAATCCCTAAAATTTTCCTTACCCTGGTGATGTCTTACAAAATAATTAACCAATTCCACGCGATAGCCGAGTTTATGGGGAAGAAAACCTAAAAGAAAATCATCAGCCAAATTATTAGCAATAGCCTTAAAACATCCAATAGCTTCCAACACTTCTCTTCTGATTAAGATTGTAGAACCGAAAGCGAAATTAACATCCCTTGTTTGCACCGCCGTTAGAACTTTCGGAATAAAATCCCCAATAACATTCAAAGACTCTATTATTCCTAGCCAATTGGCGGCAACTGGTTGATACAAACAGGTAACTACTCCCACTTTTTCATCCTTAAAGGGTTGCACAATAGTCTTCAAATAGTCAGGCTTTACCTCTATATCACTATCCGCTATTAAAATAAAATCATAATCACAAAAGGCTAAACCATTGTCCATATTACTAACTTTGTAGTTGTGGCCAATTGTCCTATCACTTACCACTAGACGTAAATCCTTGTCCGGAAATTTAGCCCTCAACTCTTCCAGGAGGTTAATAACAGCGTCTGTTGCTTCTTGAACACAAAAAATAAGCTGGTATTGGGGGTATTCCTGTTGAATAAAAGAGATAAGATTTGCCTCCAAATTTTCTTCCAAGCCGCACAGGGGCTTTATAATAGAGACAGGGGGCAAGAAATCTTCATCAATGTATATAAACTTTTGAAAGAATAAATAGGAGAAATAAAGAGAAAAAACATAGTAAAAAATAGAAGCAAAAACCAAAAAAAGGAAGAACAGTTGAAAAAGAAAAAGCCAAAAAGAAGGGGAAAGGGGATGACAAGAGAAATGGAAACAAGACATAATTGTCAAAAGTACCAAAACAAAATATCATACCACTGGTAATAGTATTTCAGCGCTAAGATGCCCTTTAGCAAAATATTAATCGCCAACCGAGGAGAAATTGCCCTGAGAATTATTCATAGTTGCGAAGAGATGGGGATAGCAACGGTGGCAGTACATTCTACTATCGATCGCAATTCCCTCCACGTAAAACTGGCGGACGAGAGCGTTTGTATAGGACCACCACCGAGCAATAAAAGCTATTTGAACATACCCAACATCATAGCGGCGGCTTTGACGAGAGGAGCGGAAGCAATCCACCCGGGATACGGATTTTTGGCGGAAAATGCCCGTTTTGCCCAAATCTGTGCCGATCATAAAATACACTTCATCGGGCCATCGCCGGAGGCCATAATGGCTATGGGGGATAAAGCCACCGCCAAAAAAACTATGCAACAAGCAGGAGTGCCCACCATACCCGGCAGTAAAGGATTGGTAACCGACGAGGCAGAAGCCGCCGCCATAGCCGCCGAAATAGGCTACCCCGTCATTATCAAGGCTACGGCAGGGGGAGGCGGTAGGGGAATGCGTCTAGTGCGCCATGAGAGTGAATTGCCCAGCCTTTTGAAAGCTGCCCAAGGGGAGGCAGAGGCAGCCTTCGGTAATCCAGGGGTGTACATAGAAAAATATATAGAACTTCCCCGTCATATTGAATTTCAAATCCTGGCCGATAGCTATGGCAATGTAGTACACCTAGGGGAAAGAGAATGCTCCATTCAACGACGACACCAGAAACTACTAGAAGAGGCCCCTTCTCCCTTCCTCACCCCCCAACTGCGACAAAAAATGGGAGAAGCCGCCGTCAAGGCTGCTAAGTCCATCAATTACGTAGGGGCCGGCACTGTAGAATTCCTGGTGGACAAACACGGCAACTTCTACTTCATGGAGATGAACACCCGCATCCAGGTAGAACATCCCGTAACCGAGATGATTACAGGAATAGATATAGTAAAAGAACAAATAGCAATAGCCCAGGGGGAAAAATTATCTTTCCGACAAGAGGATATACAACTGAGGGGACATGCGATAGAATGTCGTATCAATGCAGAGGATCCCGACCATGACTTTAGACCACATCCAGGGAAGATTATAGCCTATTTACCCCCCGGTGGCCCAGGAGTGCGGATGGATTCTCACATATATCCGGAATATGAAATACCCCCCTACTACGACTCCCTGATAGGCAAACTTATCGTCTGGGGAGAAAACCGAGATATGGCCATAAGACGAATGCGAAGGGCCTTAAGAGAATGTGCCATTACCGGCGTACCCACTACAATCAAGTTTCACCAAAAGGTACTCAACCACCCAGAATTCATTACTGGCAATGTATATACTAACTTTGTGGAGGAGCATATCCTTAGAAACACGTAAGGGGGAGGGGAAAGAAGAAAAAAGAACAAAATTGCCAGTCCCCCCTCCCTACAGTGAGCCAGGATTATCTTTTTTTGTCCAATTGGCCAGAGTAAAAAGTATTATATACACAAGTATTATGTAAATAGTAGCAACCAAAGGCACTAACATGTTCCCCCCCGTCTGATACAAAAAACACCCAGTCTTCAGGTCAAAACCTCCCCACACCCATGCGGTCCGACCCGCCGTCAGTCTGATGTGCTAGTAATCCAAGGCCACCCCTCGAGGGCGGCATTGTGCCAAAAGGACCACCCCCCGGCACTGGTCTTCTGCCACCAACGGCAAGGACAAAAACAGCACCCCCGGTAGCCCCGACCTAGCTCCCTGGTTGAGGCCTAAAGGAAAACACTTAGATAATAACCAGCACCCTGCCAGTCCAGAGTGAGGGGCAGTCTCCAGGTGTAGACCTTACCCCCAATTAATACCATAACACACTTAGGAGCCAACCTGGCAACGGTTGTCAACAAAAAATCTGGCCACAAGACAAACCATAGCTTAAAATAACAATAAGATATGTAAACTTTCGTAAACTATCATTAGGGATTAGACCCGTCAATGACGACAACAACCTCAATATTCGCCCCCGTGGAAAAGGACTTGTCAATCCTAGTGGCCAATCTCACCAGTCTGATTCAGGCTCAACATCCAATTTTGGGGGCGGCGGCGGAGCATTTGTTTAGTGCTGGTGGTAAGAGAATCCGCCCGGCCATTGTATTACTATTGTCCAAAGCGACACTAAAAGGAGAAGAATTAACTCCCCGTCACCGTCGTTTGGCAGAAATCACTGAAATGATCCACACTGCTAGTCTCGTCCACGATGATGTAGTAGATGAAGCACAAATACGTCGTCAGGTGGCCACCGTCAACAGTCTCTTTGGCAACAAGGTAGCAGTTTTGGCAGGGGATTTCCTTTTTGCCCAGTCATCATGGTATTTAGCCAATTTAGATAACCTGGAGGTAGTAAAACTTTTATCGGAGGTGATTAGAGACTTTGCCGAAGGGGAAATACAACAGGGATTGAGTTGCTTCGACACCAGCATAACTCTGGAAAGGTATCTTCAGAAAAGTTACTATAAAACCGCCTCTCTCATTGCCAACAGTGGTAAAGCCGCTGCAATCCTCAGCAACGTGGAAGAAGAAATAGCCAACCAGGTGTACAACTACGGGAAAAATCTGGGATTGGCCTTTCAGATTGTAGATGACATTCTAGACTTCACCTCCCCCACGGAAGTATTAGGGAAACCCGCCGGCAGTGACTTGGCTAGTGGCAATCTCACAGCGCCAGTTTTATTCGCTATGGAGGAAAAACCCCAGCTAAAAGTCCTCATTGAAAGGGAATTCGGCCAAGAGGGAGACTTGGAAAAGGCCCTCCAGTTAGTCCATGAAAGTAATGGCATCGAAAAAGCCAGACAGTTGGCCCACCATTACAGTCAATTGGCAGCAGAAAATCTTAAATGTCTTCCCCCCTCCCCCGCAAGAGACTCCCTCCACGAGTTGACCCACTACGTAGTCAGCCGCGTAAAATAGTCCTATTGCGCCTACCCAAAAATTATCACAGAACTGTCTAGTTTTCCTATCACCTCAGTGGTAACATCGCTCACTGCTAGTCCCCCTGCTGTACGATATTGTGTATACTCAAGCAATACAAGCTCCACCTCCTCCTCAACAGCCGTGCGAATGATGGTATCCGCCGGCGATGCAGTGGCTTTTATTTTTATCTGTGCCTCCCCGTGATAGCCAAAACCTCCTAAAGTCGTCCTCAGCACATTTTCCAGTGCCTCTGTGTGACCTTTACCCCCTTCCTGAATATACAGTACTGTAACTGTGCCGCCGTTGTTTTGCGCAAGCAGACTACCTAAGGCAATCATTTTCAGTGTCTTTTGTTCCAGGTTTTCTACGGGCACCAGAATTTTCTTAAGACTGCTAGGAGAATTCAATAATTTTACCACCGCCACTGGACAGTGAGAAGACCATAACACCTTATCCACGATATTGCCAAAAATCCTAGCCTGGACACTGGTTGAGCTGGGGCTCCATCCAAGGATAATCAAATCCCCCTCTTTTTCCCTCGCTACACGACAAATGGCCTCAGCAAAGTCATCATCAATACGAATAACTGGTTCCATCACCACCCCGTATTCTTTACCATACTTCAAAGCCCTTTTGATTAAACGTTCACTTTCCTGTAATTCGTCCTGTAGCATAGGGTCATCCAGATGAGCCCTTGCCCTCACCACTGACAGGGCAATCACCTTTCCCCTTTGAAAAGAAGACAAAATGGCGGCTAGTTCCATCAGCCCTCTTTGATTTTTCGGACTGGATAATGGGAGTACAATGGTTCCAAGCTTCAAAGGGAAAACACCCTCATCCTCAAAGGCCGCCCCCGACTCCCTTCTTTCAGCCAGCCGTGAATCTATCTCTGGCTGGAGCAATTTAGGAGCAAACCTACTGGTTAAGATTGGCCCCCCTACGGAGGTTACCAACATCATCACGATTACAGAATTGAATACGGCCTTAGGCAGAATTCCCGCCTCAATCCCCACCACCGTAGCTGCCAAAGTTGCCGCCACCTGCGGTAGAGAAAGTGACCACATGGTCAAACACTGATCCCAGCTGTAGTTGAATACCAATTTGGGGATCCAACTGGCAATAAACTTGCTAAGAATTAGTGTGCTGACAATCCCTATAGTAAGCAGAGAGTTTTCGCCGAAAATAGTCAAAAATTCCGATACCTTCAGCAGTAAGCCTATATAAACGAAGAAACAGGGGATAAACAGGGTGCTACCCACAAATTCTATTTTCTCCTTGACCACACCCTGGCCTACTACCCTATTTACCGCCAACCCCGCTAAAAATGCCCCCACAATCTGGTCAACATGAATTAGTTGCGCGCCAACGGAAGCCAAGAAAACAGCTAACAACACGAAGAGAAACTGATTGCTTTCTTCCTCCCCCGTGCGACGGAAATACTCCCTGCCAGCGTAGGCAAACCCAAACAAGACTATCACACAGTAAATAGCTAAATTGAATAACAAACCAATCAAGGTCGCCAAGGTGAATTGGCCACTTCCTACCGCCACACAAATGGCTAACACTACTAAGGCTCCAATGTCAGTAAAAATAGTAGCCCCAATGGTAGCTATTACCGCCTCATTATTGACTACCCCCAAACGGGTGACAATGGGATAAGCCAAAAGGGTATGAGAAGCTAGAAGTGAGCCCAACAATATCGAGGCATTCCACCCCATCTGGAAGGCTAGGCCCAATAATGTGCCCATTGACAAGGGGACAATGAAAGTGGTAAAACCGAAGAGGAGTGACTTGTTCCTGGCTTTGCGGAAGTCCTCCACGTCGATTTCTAAACCCGCCACAAACATCAAATAGATTTTCCCTATATCGGCCAGCAGCTTCACCGCCTCACTATTTTTGTCCAGCAATCCCAATCCATCTTCTCCAAAAATCACCCCGGCAAACAATAATCCCACTAAACCCGGCAGTCTGATTTTCTCAAAAATGGGGGGAAATACCAGAATCAGTAATAGCAGGATAGTAAAACTGGCTAGAGGCGCCTTCAACACAGTGGCAAATAACATAGTCTTGTCACAAAAAAATAGCCTGAAAAGGGCACAGGTCCATTATGTATTATGTAATAAGAAAACAAGTCTTTTTAACTTCTTGGCTTTATGCCTGATTTTCTCAGCGAATCCGATTTACAATCTATATACGAAAAGATACAAGACCTCCAGCAGAGACTTAGTCAATTAGAACAAAGGAATCAAACAGTAATTATATCGGGGGGAAAGCCCAATATACAACCCCAACCCCTGAGGATTACCCAAGAAGAATTGGTTAACATTTACAATTATGCCCCACAAATCCTCCTTGCCTATGTTACCCCTGTTGCCGTCACTGCCCACACCTATACACAACAAGACCCCCACCAGGTTACCCTAGAGTATAGTCCTAGTGGCCATTATTGGGTTGTTTTAACGGAAACGGAGGCAGGCAAATCCTACTGGCTTTTACCCCATGGTGGCAGGAGAATTGATTTCAACCGTCTTAGAAGTCGCATAGAATTGTTGTTTGACCTTCAGGGAGACAGCCATTATCTTAACACCAACTTCAACCTTGAGAAACCCGCTCAACTCCGTATTTTACCAGGTGGTACCTCTTGGCAACTAGTAGAAAAAGGATATATCATCTCCGGTAAAGTTTCCCCCGCCCAAAAAATACTATCGGAAATAGAAAATTTGCGAGATTCCCAAGGGAAAATCCCCGATTCTTTCAATTCTCTCTTAGAAAATATACAAAATATAAGTAAATACAACAGCGAAGATAAAAATATTAATGCCGAAATAAAAAAAATAAAGGAAAGTTTAACCCAAGTAATCGACCGGGTAATAGAATATAAATCTTATTTTACGGAAAAACTTAACAAAACTAATGAGGAGCTGGAGCAAAAGCTCAGAGAATATAGGGAAACTGCAGAAAAAAATACCCAGCTATTGGCCAGTTCCAAAGAGCTAAGCCTGACAAGGCTTACTCAACAATGTCAACATATAGAGAATAAAATTGTGCAAATGGATATGCAGCTCGCCGCTAAACTTCAACAACAAGATAAAACCATCCGGTATCTCAAAACGGGTGTTATTTGTCTGTTTCTGTTGGAGGGGTTTCTTCTGGCAATTGTATCCGTGACGTTACTGGCAATATTTTTCGACAGTTGAGGGGGCTCAGTTTACAAGTCTTAACAAAATTAGTCGAAAAGAGGCGGAGGATTTTGTTAAACTGAGATCTAATTGAAATTAGGGTAAAAAAAACTTAAACCACAGGCAGGAGAAAATGGTAACAACCGTAAAAACCCCAGAATTCGAGGAAATTCGGCCGGGGGTGAAAGCGCCAGCCAAGGAAACCCTCCTCACTCCTCGTTTCTACACCACCGACTTTGAAGAAATGGAGAAAATGGACATCAGTGCCAACGAGGAGGAGTTAAAAGCTATTCTCGCCGAATTTAGGGAGGACTATAATCGTAATCACTTTGTAAGAACAGAAGAATTCAACCAGTCGTGGGATCACATTGATGGTGAAACCCGTCGTCTTTTCATAGAATTTCTAGAAAGATCCTGCACTGCCGAGTTTTCCGGTTTCCTGTTATACAAAGAATTGGGAAGACGTTTAAAAGATAAAAACCCCATCCTGGCAGAGTGTTTCACCCTAATGTCACGGGATGAGGCGCGTCATGCCGGCTTTTTAAACAAGGCCATGTCTGATTTCAATTTAACCCTGGATTTAGGCTTTTTAACAAAAACCCGTAAGTATACCTTTTTTAAACCTAAATTTATCTTCTACGCCACCTACTTGTCCGAGAAAATCGGCTACTGGCGCTATATTACCATATACCGTCATCTGGAGCAACACCCCGAACACTGCATCTACCCCATATTCAAGTTTTTTGAAAACTGGTGTCAGGATGAAAATCGTCACGGAGACTTCTTCGACGCTATCCTCCGCGCCCAACCCCAATTCTTAAATGACTGGAAAGCTAAACTGTGGTGTCGTTTCTTCCTCCTGTCCGTATTTGCCACTATGTATCTAAATGATCAACAAAGGGCAGGTTTCTACAAGGCTATTGGTTTGGACGCCAAGGAGTACGACAAACATGTTATAAAGAAGACCAACAACACCGCTGCTAAGGTCTTCCCTGTCATCCTAAATGTAGACAATCCCAAATTCTACCAACTTCTGGACATTTGTGTTGCCAACGGTGAGCAATTGAGGGCTATTGATGCCAGTAATGCCATTGCCCCCATTAAATTCCTCCGCAAGTTGCCTCTGTATATATCCAATGTAGTCCAGTTCATTCGTCTTTATCTCATGAAACCCATCGAAGTTAAACACCAAGAGGGCTATGTAGCCTAATTCTCCATCACTGCCATTGTCACCCATATCCCCCAACCTCCCAAGGGGGGTATTTTTTTGTCATTCTCGGGGAAATATAAAGATTGGATAAAGATACCCGGTTTTTTGAGTAAAATCCCCAGGTAGGCTCTATGCTATAATGGGAAATAGAGTAGTCCGGTTCAAGTATAAGTTCCACTAAACCAACGGCCAAAAGCCGACTTCGCGGCGGTTTTTCGTCATTTTCATCCTCTTTTCCTGGTCTGTAGTTGTGCATATCGGGAGTGACTCAAGTGATTTCCATCTCGCTGCCCATAAAAATAGGCAACTGGAAAACCGTAAGTTTCCCCTCCACCCTCTACCTTTCTCCCGTGCTGGATATTCTACTAAATAAAGTCCCTAAACCCCTACGTGCAGAGATTAGGCTAGGACTACAAGAAGCCCTAGTCAATGCTGCTAAACACGGCAACAAACTTGACCCCAGTAAACCAGTGGTGGTCAAGTTTTGTTATAAAAGGGGGGAATACTCTTGGATAGTGTGCGATCAGGGGGAGGGTTTTTCGCAATCCCGTAGTTGTCCGCTAAACCAGCCCGACTTGCCCCCAGAAGAGGCAGAAAACGGACGGGGTTTATGCATCCTCCATCAGATTTTTGACAAAGTCCACTGGGATAGACAAGGTCGTCGGGTTAAACTGTCTAAGTATGTTCCCTTTTCATCCCTACTCAGGTTTATCTGAGTTTTTTTTGTGTCCATGAGTAGGACAGGGTAGGGGATGGATAGTTTTATTTAACCATCCCTGTGCCTGGCTGATCCTCTCTAGGGCCTCTTGTGTCTCCCCCTTTAGCAGGTATATCAACGCCGCCGTCAATTGTTGCAAGGCTTGAGCCTGTCTATCATTTTTCAGCCGATGCCAATCCCTAGGACTAATAGCAGTTCGCTGTGCCAGAATCCGAGCAATCTCCAGATTACTCATGTTCTCCAGGGCATCTTTAGTTTTAGTTTCCAAAGGCCAATTCATGTCCTATAATTCCCCTTGATGTCATTTCTGACCATCAATTATATTTTTATATTCGTTGTATTCCAACTATTGTAGAATGTCCCGCCCAGAAGAAAAAAACTCTCACCCCCCGCAGCCAGATTTAACCGAGGCTATTGCCCAGATAGAAACACAACTGGAAAGACTAAAACAACGTTATCAACAGGTTATCACAGCCCAAGAGAGAAAAGAAGAACTCCTTGCTAGAAAGAAAGAGATAGAAAGCCAAATAAAAGAAAATCGTCGGGAATCCCTAAAAAGTGAGTTATATTACCTGCAAAAGGAATTAGAAGAAATTGAGGTGCGTCTAGAAAGTCAGCTGTTCAAGTGGAGTAGTTTGAGTGAACCCTTCTGGCAGGCAGTGCGTTTTCTGGGATTGGGCATAGTCATAGGCTGGATTCTCAAAAGTTTGGCGGGAAATTGAATCATGAATAACAACGAAAAAATCTACTGGTTGGCTTGGTCAAAAATTAAGGGCGTTGGCGCCTCTTCCCTCAAGAAAATCTACGACCACTTCGGCAGTGTTGAGGCAGCATGGAGGGCAAGCCCAAAAGAATTTGGGGCCATACCGGGCATAAACCAGAAAATCCTAAATGCCATTATTGGGGGAAAACCTAAGATAAATCCGGAAAATCTATATAAAGAACACCTCAAAAAAAACCCCAAATTTTTAACCCCCACAGACGAACAATACCCCCAATTGTTATTAGAAATCCCAAGTCCACCACCAGTGCTGTATTACAAAGGGACAATCAACATACAAGAAAGCAAAGGGATAATCCCAGCAATAGCCATAGTGGGCACAAGAAGCCCCACAGAACATGGAAGGCGTTGGACCTACAATGTAAGCAAGGCACTAGCTCAAAAAGGGTTTACTATAGTTTCAGGATTGGCAGAGGGCATCGACAGTTATGCCCACCGCGGTTGCCTGGATGGCGGGGGAAAAACAGTGGCAGTGTTGGGCAATGGGTTAGATAGGGCATATCCCCGCTGCAATCAAAGCCTAATGGAAGAAATAGCCGCCAAGGGGCTGATCTTAACAGAATATGAATACGGAATGAATCCAGAGAGAGGAAATTTCCCCGCCCGCAATCGCATAATCGCAGGCATGTGTAGGGCAGTGTTAATAATGGAGGCGCCAGAAAAATCAGGAGCCCTCATTACGGCATACTATGCCAATGAATTCAACCGGGATGTGTACATTCTTCCCAACAGTCCAGATGAACCAAAGGCAAGAGGCTGTCTCAGACTAATCCACAACGGCGCCCAAGTAATAATCAGTGAGGAGGAATTATTGACAAATCTAGGGGCAATACCCCAAATAGAACAACTACAACCACAACAGTTGTCTCTCTTCTCCCCAAAAGACAGCAACCCCCAACCTAACACCCCGCCAACCCCCCTTTCCCCCCTTAGCCCCAAGGAGGAGCAGGTGTATGGCGTAATACAAAAGGACCCCCTCCCCCTAGACTTGATTGTACACCTGTCGGGATTGGAGGCAAAAGAGGTGTCGAGTATCCTCCTCCAACTGGAATTGGCGGGTTTAATCAGTCAACTACCCGGAATGATGTACTGTCGGTGTTGATTGTAGACGTTGTTGGCGATACTCCCGCATCATCCTCACAAACTGTTCAAAAAGGTAATCGGCATCATGGGGCCCAGGACTCGCCTCGGGATGGTATTGTACAGAGAAGAAGGGGAGTTTCTTGTGTCTGATACCGGCCACTGTGAGGTCGTTTAGGTTAAAGTGGGTAATCTCCACATCCTCGGGAAGGGACTCTTGAGAAACGGCAAATCCATGATTCTGACTCGTGATTTCCACTTTCTGTCGCAAACCAGCAGGATGATTTAAACCCCGATGGCCGAATTTCAGCTTAAAAGTCTCGGCGCCCAAAGATAAACTTAGAAGCTGATGTCCCATGCAAATACCAAAAATAGGCTTTTTGGCCTCTAGCAGGGCTCTCACCGTGGCAATTCCCTCCTTTACCGCCGCCGGATCTCCAGGGCCATTGGACAGAAAAATCCCATCTGGAGCGTATGCCAAAATCTCTTCCGGAGGGGTATCCGCAGGTACTACTATGACCTTACAACCGTAACTAGCGAGACGCCGCAGAATATTCCGTTTAATACCGAAGTCGATGGCTACGACGGTATATTGCTCCTTTTCAGCAAGGGCAGCCTTAGGATTAAACTCCCATTGTGGACTAGTAGGTTCTGTCCACTCGTATACTTCCTTAGTAGTGACGTGCCCCACTAGATTTAAACCAGCCATGGGAGGAACATCTTGTAGTTTGCGCAACAGTTCCTCCCCATCCAATATTTCCGTAGAAATGGCCCCATTCATGGCGCCATAAATGCGAATCCGACGGGTTAAATCCCGGGTATCTATGCCAAAAATACCCACAATGTTGTGTTGTTTGAGATACTCCGGCAAAGATTGAGTGGCGCGCCAGTTACTGGGACGGAAACAGATATTACGGGCCACAATACCTCTTACCTGGGGCCTATCTGACTCCTCGTCCTCCCCATTGACACCAGTGTTGCCCAGTTCAGGATAGGTGAAAGTCACAATTTGTCCACAATAGCTAGGATCAGTCAAAACCTCCTGATAGCCCGTCATGCCAGTATTAAATACCACCTCTCCCATGGTAGTGCCATTGGCTCCACAGGAAAAACCCCTATACACACTACCATCCGCCAGCACCAATATAGCCGGTTTATAATCGAAAAGTTGCATGGTCTGTTATAGTTCTAAAGGTTTCCAGGAAAGAGAAATGCCACAATACAATTACATCCTTACCCTCTGTGGCTTTGACCGTGAAAAAGGTCCTATTCTAAGATACAATATAGGCTAATAATGGGATAATTGTGCCCCCATAATTTGAGCTATCCTTGACAAAAAGCGCCCTTGGTTCGGACCGCTAATTCTGCTACCATAGGAAAACGGAAACTTTACAAGAGCGGACACTGTACAAAGGCAAAAACCCAGATGCCTTTCACATGATATAGGCTCAATGGCTAGTGGATAGGGTAAAAATCATGAGTCCCAGAAGACTATCTGAACAAGAGCGGAAGGAGATAATTCAATTATACCGCCAAGGACCGGACACCTCCTCTACCTTGGCAGAGCGTTTTGGTGTCACACCGGCCACTATTAGTCGTATTCTCAAAAAAAGCCTTCCGGCAGAAGAATACGAGAGTCTAATTAGGGAAAAACGTCTCCTTCGTCATGGCCAACCCTCCCAGGCAACCAGTAACACAGGCGAACAGTTATTTCTTCTGGGGCCGCAAGATACCTCGGACAATGCCCCCGTCCCACAAGACATCCAGTCCCAACATCCCTATGAAAGGGCAGAAGAAACTGACCAGCCAATAGAGCAAATCTGGGATACCCTTTACCAAGAAGAAATCCTCTCCCCGGAAGAAGAAGAAGAGGAAGAAGAGGAGACAGAAGACAAGGGGGACGAGGAGGGAATAAACTTAGAGCACCGGGAGCACTACCACTACGGGGAACACGACTATATCTTTGAGCTCGACTGGGATATTGATTTTGGCCTCGAGTCAACCCCGGGGGCTTCAGAGGAGGAACAGGTCAGAATTCTACCATTAAAGGCGGCAGTTTTCCCCAAAACCTGTTATCTGGTGATCGACCAATCCTCTGAACTGATTGCTAGGCCATTGAAAGATTTTGCCCATCTTGGAGAAATACCAGAGGCGAAGGTGTCCCAACTGACATTACCAGTTTTTGACAATCATAGGGCGGCCAGGCGATTCTGCCAAGACAAGGGGAAGGTTATAAAAGTCCCCGACGGCAGAATCCTACAAAAGACCTCATCCTATCTGCTGGCAAAGGGCATTAGTTGCCTTCTCATGGATGGCAAAGTCTACTCCCTGGCAGACAGTTAACCTTCCGACAAAAGAGACTCCAGTTTGGCGAAGGCATCTTGGAAGATAGTAATTTCCGCATTCGGGTCTTCTCTTTTGGCCAGGGAGCGTCGAATCTGACCAAGATATATGGGTATTGTTTTCTTGTCCTGGTGGACTTGAACTCTCGCCCTAATGGTGAGTGAGTCTTCCCCGTCAATAGCCATCCTCCCATAGGAGAACAAATCCATGGCGGCCTGTTTTAAAGTGGCTTCTAATACTGGCGGTGTAATATCCGTACTCACCGCTATTACTGCTTGTGTAGCGCCATTGTCATAAACAAGACTGTATTTGGCCGCATTGGGGATTTCCACCCGCTGAAATAGACCTAAACTCAGAGCAAACAAACCACCTGTCAACACTGCCATAAAGGCCGTCACCCCCACCAGGCGAAAACGAAATCCCCATTTGAATATAAATGCCAACAGGGTCAAAAATAAAACACTTATAGTACCATAAAAGCACCACAGACTATACTGAGCAAAATCCAATGAGAATTCCATCTTTCCCGCAGACTCCTCCCATTTTTGCCCCCCATTTTACCCCAAAATTCCCACTACCGCTGGTGTAAGATAGTAGAAGGAGGCATTTTAGAATTTTTTAATATAAAAAGCCGACGACAGTTTTTCATTGTTTCATTGGTGGATTGCCACAGCCGTCTACATCCTGGAAAATATGAGTCTGTCAGAGAATACCGCTAATCCCCCCACTATCCACTACCACGAGGACACCCTTAAACTCATATTGTTTGTGGATAATCCTTACAGTTCAGAGAAGAATATAGAACAAATTACCGAATACTTAAAGACTCTAAGTCAGGATTATGAATTCGATTTACAAGTATTAGAAATAAGTAAACACCCTCATCTAGTAGAACATTTTAAGTTAGTGGTTACCCCCGCCTTGGTGAAAGTTAATCCTCCCCCTCAGCAGATCTTGGCCGGCACAAATCTCACTGCCAAACTACGTAAGTATTGGTATCAGTGGCAAACTTCTCTTCAGGAGTACAAAAAAAATCATGCCGATAAGCCCCCCTCTAGCTGGCATACTTGTGTGCCCTCTTCAGAATTAATCCGTCTCCAGGATGAGCTTTTCTATCTGAAAAAAGAAGTGGAGGATTTGAGGGAACAGATAAAATTTAAAGATCAAATGTTGGCCATGCTGGCTCACGATTTACGCACTCCCCTCACAGCCGCCTCCATTGCTCTGGAGACCTTGGAAATCTACTACAACAGTCAACAAGACGGGGATAACGACAAAAATAAGGGGACAATAAGAAGGCTTTTTCAACAGGCAAAGAACCAGTTTTTTGCCATGAATAAAATGATAGGAGAGTTAATACAAATAACAAGAGAAAATAGTGGAAAATTCAAAATAAATCCAGTGAAAACGGATTTAATTATTCTCACTGAGGATGCTATCAATACGGTGCAACCCAAACTAGCAGAAAAAAAACAATATATCCTCAAAGACATTCCCCATGACTTGCCCCCTGTTTACAGTGACCCAAAATTAATTAGACAGGTGCTGATAAATATCTTAGATAATGCCATAAAATACAGCCCAGAGGGAACCCCTATTACTATTTCTATGCTACACAAAACCAGCCAAAAAGTAGAGGTGAGTATAATGGACCTGGGTCCTGGTATACCCGACAGTCAAAAAGAACAAATTTTCGAGGAAAACTACAGACTGCCAAGGGATGGAAAAAAGGAAGGCTTTGGTATAGGCTTGAGTTTCTGTCGTCGCATTATCCACGCCCACTACGGACAAATCTGGGTAGATGACAATGGCAGTCAGGGCAGTTGTTTTCGTTTCACCCTACCAATTTACCGTTAAATCCCTACCGTCTCGAGGTTACTCCCCCCCCGAAAGCCGTGTTACAATAGTACCAGGAAGTAAGGGGGGCCGGGTGCCATGAAAAAACTAATTCTGGCTAGTGTAATTGCCCTGTTGTCCCTTAATACATTGGTGGCAACCAGTAAAGCAGAAAACGTCGACGCCGTCAAGCAACTACTAAAGACAAATCAATGTCAGGGATGTGACTTAAGAGGAGCCAATTTGGAAGAAGTCCATCTTATTGGGGCAGACTTGAGAGGTGCTGATCTTAGGGGTGCTAATCTGAGAGGTGCTATTTTAGAAGGGGCAGACTTAGACGGTGCAAACTTACAGGGGGCAAACCTGAGTGGAGCCTTTCTCACTAATGCCACCCTCAATAATGCTAACCTAACAGATGTAGACCTAAGTTATGCCATTATCGTCGATGCCCTGGTAGACGGTGCTACTATAAGCTACAGGAATATCGAGGGAGCTGTTATTGTGGAAACTCCCATTGGCATTGGCGGTGAATATCCCCACTAAAGGGAACTTTAAGTTCTTTAAAGTTAGTTTAAGTAAAATTAAGAAAAAAATGGTACATTGGTAGGAAACTAAAAACAAGAGCCATCATGAGATGTATTGTAAAGCGCAGAGCCCAGTTTAGCGCTTCTCACCGGTACTGGTTGCCGGAATTGAGTGAGGAGGAGAATGAGAGGCTTTTTGGCGCTAACAGTCGTTTTCCAGGGCATGGCCACAATTATGTGCTATATGTCTCCCTGGTGGGGGAATTAGACGAATATGGCATGGTGACAAACCTTTCCGATGTGAAAAAAATCATTCACCGGGAGGTAATCAGTCAATTGGACTATAGCCATCTTAACGACACCTGGCCAGAATTCCAACAAACCCTCCCCACCACCGAATACATAGCTAAAGCCATCTGGCAACGTTTAGCACCCTATTTGCCTTTGGTAGACATACAACTATACGAACATCCGCAACTGTGGGCTAACTATCAAGGGAAAGACATGGAAGCTACACTCACCATTGGAACACATTTCAGTGCTGCACACCGTTTGGCGTTACCAGAATTGACCTTGGAAGAAAATACTAGAATCTATGGCAAATGTGCTCGTCCTAATGGTCATGGGCACAATTATCATCTAGAAGTGTCCGTAACCGGCCAGATTCACCCCCGCACCGGCATGGTTGTGGATTTGGTCACATTACATAAAGTAGTGGAAGAATATGTGGTTGAGCCTCTAGATCACACCTTCCTAAACAAAGATATACCCCATTTTGCCCAAGTGGTTCCCACCGCCGAAAATATAGCTGTCTATATAGCCAAGGTACTACGAGATCCCATTGCCAAGTTAGGAGTAGAATTAACCAAGGTAAAACTGATAGAGAGTCCCAATAACTCCTGTGAGCTCGACTGTCGTCAACTCTTTCCCCGACAGGAAGAAGAAAGTATCTCTACCCCCGATTCCCTAGCTGTTGTCTAGAGGCAGAAACACATTCGGCCCGTGTGGGAATTGTCCTTTTTCTCTGAAGTCCAGCCCAGACAGGGAAAGGGCCCCCATGGGCCTTTTTTATTTTTATTGGCAAATAATGTCAAGGAAAACAAATATATAATTGACTGTAAGCGTGGACGGGGAATATAAGAAAATGATTACAGGGGAACAATTACGAAAACTAATACAGGACAAATGGGGCTATTCTTACGACGTGCAAATACTAAGGATTCGGGATAAAATCTATTTTCAAGTGATGTGGAAATATTTAGAACAGGCCTCTTTTCATTATACTGAAGCAGAGTATCTAGAAAATCTAGAACAAATAGCCCAATATCTAAACCACTGGGGAGTAGTCAGTCAAGTAATTGAAGGAA
The DNA here is from genome assembly GCA_015295805.1 of Geminocystis sp. M7585_C2015_104. Taxonomy (NCBI): domain Bacteria; kingdom Bacillati; phylum Cyanobacteriota; class Cyanophyceae; order Chroococcales; family Geminocystaceae; genus Geminocystis; species Geminocystis sp. M7585_C2015_104. Next base: position 67,838 of record DVEF01000041.1, read on the forward strand.
TAAGGGAAACAAAAAGTAAACCTCGTCTGGGCAAAGCAGTGAGTATCCCCTTATCGTTGGGCGAAAGAGCGTCAGAATGGATTCTATAAACAATAGAGAAGTGAAACTATGAGCAATTATAAAAATCCCGTGCCAACAGTGGATATTATTATCGAAATGGGAGATAAAGGAGAAGAGGGAATTGTCCTCATCGAAAGAAAAAATCCCCCCATAGGGTGGGCAATCCCAGGAGGTTTTGTAGACTATGGGGAGACAGTGGAAGCGGCTGCAATCCGTGAGGCAAAGGAGGAAACCGGCTTAGATGTAACCCTAAAAGACCTATTGTATGTCTATTCTGACCCCAAACGGGATCCCCGTCAACACACTGTGAGTATCGTTTTTATTGCCAGCGGTAAGGGTAGATTACAAGCTGCCGATGATGCCATCAATGCTGCTATTTTCCCCTTAAACCAACTACCATCACCCCTATGTTTTGACCACGAACTTATTTTACGTGACTACCTGGGGTACCGGCGTGGCATTCGTCCTTCTCCCCGGTTATAATTGAAGATATGACGGGGCGTGCCATTTTTTACCTATACGTTGGGTGAGAAATTAAACCACATTTTTATTCCTGAATAAACTACAAGCTATAGAGTAAGCATACAGATAACTCAAAAGCGTAATACCTCTGCGCCACCTAACTATAGTATTGAAACTCTTTATCCTCCCAATAACACTTTCCACTACCTGCCTCATACCCCTTTTCTCCTTTCTCCTGCACACCTTCACACCCTCAACATACCTATAAGCTCTGTCTCCATATACTTCATTGTATCCTACCAACTCCCTAAACCATCTACTCTTACTCTTCCTCAACCTATATGCCTTACTCTCATGCATACTACCATACGTAAACCACACATCATACACACCACCATCCTCATCACATAACACCATAACCAGCACTCCGTAGTACACCTCTTCAAATTCTACCTGCCTTCCATAGTGAACACTGTATAAATTCCTTCGTCTTCTTACCCAAAACTTTCTGCCCCCTTCTTATCCTCTGAGTCCTTGCCCTATTGACATTGGCCACCGGAAGTATAATACCGTCCACTATTAGTTTTATCTTTTTCCCAAGTAGTGTTTTAACAAACATTAGCATAACTGAGCTGTGTAGCATGTATTGTCTAAGTTTTGAGTGAATTCTTTTTTGCATTCTTGACTTTCTGAAGATGTGGTATGAGTTTATGGAAGGGTCTATGAGGTTTTTTGCCAGTGTTAGTAGAGGAGAATGTAGGTAGTAGGAGAGGATGAGGAGAGCCATGATTTGCTGGTCAGAGATTTTAGGTTTTCTACCTGCTTTAGGGTCTTTGTAGATGAGTTTGTGGAAAGTTTCGATTTCAGAGAGGATTTTGTGGTAAAATCTAATTATGTTCATTTTGGGTGCCTCCCTGCGTAGGAATTTGGTATTAATATATTACCTGTACTACGCAAGGCCTTTTGATAAGAAGTTTTTTGTTTTAGTAATTTCTCACTCGACGTATTTTTTACCTATTTTACAGGTAGTATGTAGCGGGACATGCCCTCCTCATTTCAACCAGAATGCCTAAGCATAGTTTTCAAGACAAGCCAATAAGGAAACAGTCAGCGGTTACCCCTTCTGTTGCCAACCAGCCTGATGATTTAATTTACGGTTGCCATCCCGTATTGGCGGCTATATCTGCTAATCAACAGCTTAACCGTCTTTACATCACCCCAAAACTCTCTCAGGATAAACGTTTTGAGCCTTTAATACCCCTGTTAAAAGCCAGAGGCACAGTAGTAGACATAGTAGACAGTCAAAGACTGAATCAATTAACCAATTTTGCTAACCACCAAGGCGTCGCCGCTAAAGTTGCCCCCTATGAGTATATTGATTTGCATGAATTGATAGCACAAGCGAAGGAAAAAACAGCCCACCCGGTAATTCTAATCGCAGATGGGATAAATGATCCCCACAATTTGGGGGCTATAATTCGCACGGCAGAGGCACTAGGGATGCAGGGTTTGGTAATACCCCAAAGACGCGCGGTGGCAGTCACCTCTACGGTGATGAAAGTGGCGGCTGGTGCCTTGTCTTATTTCCCAGTAGCCAGAGTGGTGAATATAAATCAGGCCATCTCCCGGTTGAAGGAAGAGGGTTTCTGGATTTATGGTACTATAGCACAGGGGGGCCAATGGTTACACCAGGCTAAACTAGAGGGGGCCATCGGTTTAGTGATAGGGGCGGAAGACAAGGGCATAAGCCAGTCTGTGTTAAAAGCATGTGATTTCCTTCTGTCTATACCCATGGCAGGGAAAACTCCCAGTCTCAATGCCTCCGTTGCCACAGCCATTTGTCTTTATGAAATCCGTCGTCAACAACTCCTGGCCTTCCCATCTGCATGAAAGGGTAAGAAGGGCAAGTGTAAGTCAGCTCCCCCTTGTCAAAATCTGATAACAGAGTCACACTAGTAGCAAAGACCCATTTAGCGAGGGGGGGATGATGGAAGTGAAAGAATTACTGCTTGACTTGTTGGATTCCCTGGGATGGGCAGTTTGGCTAGAAATAGTCACAGACAAGCCCCAGTGTACTTACTATTTTGGCCCTTTTCTCACCCAACAGGAGGCCATTTCCCACCAAGAAGGTTATCTGGAAGACTTAAAGGAAGAAAAAACCACTGGCATCACCGTGAGGGCTATGGGTTGTAAGCCAAGGGAACTGACCGTATGTAGTGATGTGCCACCGGATGATTGGATTTGAGTGTTGTCAAAGTTGCTGATAGTCTTCTCTGCCTTTGGCAATACGATAACTGAGAAAACAAACTGGAATTAGGCCCACTAGGATAATGACTATAGCGGGCGCGGCGGCGTCTGCCAGTCTTTCGTCGGAGGCATACTGAAACACCCTCACCGCCAGAGTGTCAAAATTAAAGGGGCGCAACACAAGGGTAGCAGGCAATTCCTTCATCACGTCTACAAACACCAGGAGAAAGGCTGTCAATACACCACCTCTCATCAGAGGCAAGTGTATCTTTAATAGGGTAGCCAGGGGATTATGGCCTAAACTGCGAGAGGCTTCGTCCAAATGGGGTTTAATTTTACTGAGACTGGATTCTACGGTATTAAGAGAAACGGCAAAAAATCTTACTAAATAGCCATAAATCAAAGCTATAACCGTGCCACTGAATATTAACCCCACAGAAACATTAAAATTTTCCTCCAGCCAGTCAGAAATGGCATTGTCAACGGCCCCCAGAGGGATTAAAATACCTACGGCAATAACTGAACCGGGAATAGCATAACCCATGGAGGCAATGAGGGTAGAGGTGTTGATGAAGGGGTTAGCAAAAAGACGTTTACCATAGGCCATAATCAAACTCAAAACCACAGCAACAAAACCTGTGACAAGGGCCAAGAAAAGACTATTTTGGGCAATAAACCAAAAATTCTCACTCCAGGTTTCCTCCCAAGTAATGGTGAGATAGATAAGATAAACCAGGGGGATGAAAAAACCAAGGGCAACAGGAAGGGCACAAGCTATAAATGCTAGACTACCACGCCACCAATTGAGATGATAACGAGAATAGGCTTTAATTACCCCCCCCATCTGATAATAACGGGCCTGAAGCCGAGATATTCTCTCCAACACAATCAGAATTAAAACAAATACCATTAAACAGAAAGCCAACTGGGCAGCCGCCACCCTCTCTCTCATATTTATCCAGGTGCGATAAATGCCCGTGGTAAATGTATCAACTCCGAAGTATTGAACAGTACCAAAATCATTGAGAGTCTCCATGAGGGCAAGTGCCAAGCCAGCGACAATGGAGGGGCGGGCTAGGGGCAAAGCCACAGAGAAAAAACTCTTCCAGGGGTTACATCCCAAGGACCTACTAGCTTCTATACTACAAACAGATTGCTCCAAAAAGGCAACCCTGGCCAACATATAGACATAGGGGTATAACACCAGGGTTAACATGACTATAGCCCCCCCCAGGTTACGAATAGAGGGAAACCAGTAGTCTCGGGCACTCTCCCAGCCGAAAATGGCCCGTAGCCAAGTCTGGATTGGGCCGTAATATTCCAACATGTCGGTATAACTATAGGCTAGGAGGTAGGCGGGGGCTGCCAAAGGCATCAACAACAACCACTGCCACCAGTTCACCCCCCAAAAGTCACACATAGTAACCAGCCAGGCACACCCCACACCAATGACAGTCACGCCAATACCCACCCCCAACATCAACCAGAGAGTGTTAAGGATATAGTCCTTTAAAACCGTTTCCGTCAGGTGTTGCCAAACCTCCCTCTTGTCAGCCAAAATACTGCTAGCCACGGCCAATACTGGCAGGGCAATGGCAAGGGCAACCAATCCCAGAGACAAATTCCAAAGATAAACCAATATCCCCGCCCAATTGAGCGTTTTCCGGGATTTGAGAATACTAATCATGGCTTTTCTCCTTAAAACCTTTCACCAACCCCAAAGTGGATGCGGCTATCCCCCCTATCATTAACCCCATAGTCAATCCTAATAGGGCCAAGAGGGGATTGTACCCTTACACCCAAACCATAACCAAAACCATCACCTTTTAAACCTCTTACCTTGGCTGGCTGTCCTATAACCGCCTTCTGGGAGCCCAGGGTGGTAGCATAGTCGAAAAATAATACTCCCCCCAAGAAAGGAAGAATGGGAAAACGATACTCGGCAGTAGCCTGGAGGTAAGAGCGTCCATTGCCCAAATCTCCCTCCCCATAACCCCTAACCGAATTGCTACCACCAATGACAAAGGCTTCATAGGGAGGTAAATCTCCCAAAACCGTGCCCCCCTGAATGTTAAAAGCCAGTGCCTGAGGGCCCTCCCCATTGGTAAAATCAACGAACTTCACCGGGATATAGTAACTATAACTGGCCCTTAGTCTATTAAACACCACATTGGTGACGGGCAGAGTCTGTTCCATCCCCAACAGTAACAAACTACCACTAGTAGGGTTAAGGGCATCGTTTCGTCTGTCTTGAGAGGCAGTAAAACGGAAGGTCAACAACTCGTCAATACCGTTGTCATTAAAAGCCAACTTGCCTCTGCCAAACTTAGGACTGGAGCGGGGGGCACGATTGCCATCCGCATCTTGTATTTCCACCTGTTGATATTGTAAACCAGCAGAAAGCACCCATTCTGGCCTAGAGAGGGGGTCGTCAGAAAGAGGGCGAGAGATGGAAAAGCCGCCGCCAGTGCGTACTACCCGGGGCCTGTCTTCTTGTAACTCTGTGCGGATGGATTCTGTTTCCGTGCCGTCAAACACTAGGGAAATGGTGCGACGACGGAAGAGATTGGCTGTAAGGGAAGTCCGATAGGGATCGCCCGCAATCCAGGGGTTTTCAAAACTCAAGTCGAATAGCAACTCCCTTTCCCCTACCTGAAACTCGGCACCCAGGGTTTGATTGTTGCCCCCTAAGTTTCGCTCCTGATAGCTAATGGTGCCAAAAAAACCACTCACCGAGCTAATCCCGGCACCAGCCGCCAAAGAGCCAGTACCTGTCTCCACTATGTCTACATTCATAATTACCTGGGAGGGATCCGGCGCCACATCGAAGGAGATTCTGACATCCTTAAAAATCCCTAAGCCGTAAATTCGTTGTAAGTCCTCCTGTGCTGTGCGTCTGTTGAAAATGTCCCCAGGTTTTAACCTCATCTCTCTAGTGACAATAAAATCCCTGGTTTTGCCCTTTACCTCCTCCTGGTCAGCATTGAAGAAACGGACTTTTATCTGGGCAATTTCCCCTTCCGCCACCATCAGAGTTACCACCCCGTCTTCCTGCACCTGAGGCGCCCCTATCACCTGGGCCAGGTCATATCCGTTATCGGTATACCACTTGTTCAACTCGGTGATGGCGTTTTGTAATTCCTTGAAATTTATGATCTTCCCGTATTGCTCCCGAAACGCCCGCTGTACTACTTCTGAGGGCAAAAGGGGGGCACGAGGTTGGGGTTTCTCCGGCAGCGTCTTGATTTCCACCCTACTCAATACCGGATTAGGCTGTACTTGGTAGGTTATTCTCACCCCCAAGGGTGTGTCCTCCGGTGTTACTTTTACATTACGAAAGAAACCGGTGGCAAAAATAGCGTTCACATCTTCCTGTAGTCGAGAACGGGTGGTAGGGCGGCCAGGCCGGGTTTGTATTGTATTATACACCAAGTCCTGTAATTCTCCTTCTACCCCCTCCACCACCACTTCCGCCACTAGGACTCTTGCTTCCTCACCAGGGGGTTGCGTAGTCTCCTGCGTATTCTCTGGCCCTCCGGGAGTGGTTTGAGCCATTACCCTATCAGTATTTAACTTAAATGAATTTACTGGGGGATTAGCCAAAACGGGGGGAGGGGTAGTCAATCCCACGTACAGGGGTATCACAGTAAGGTTCAGAGATTTTTGCCAAGATAAACCGCCAATTAGTGTCTTTCTGTTGGCTTTTTCACCTTTAATAAGCGCAAAAGCGGACAAAAATGGATTCTTTTCCCGATTCACTGCCACACACCCAATTCTCATTAGTGTTCCTAAATATACTAGCTGTTCTTCAGTTTTTCAATTTGGGCCAAGACTCTTTCCCGCACTCGTTGATAGGCGGCTTCAATGTCTCCCAAGTCTTGACGAAAACGATCCTTATCTAGGACTCTTTTTTGGGTATCTTGTTCCAAGGCATCCCATAGACGACAAGTATCTGGACTTATTTCATCTGCCAGAATGAGCTGGCTGTTAGAATCTAGGCCAAACTCTAATTTAAAGTCCACTAGGATTATGTTACAACCCCGGAAAAACTCTTGTAAATGCTTATTTATCTTCAAGGCGTATTCTTTAATTTGCCGCAGCTGTGATGGCGATACTATGTTAAGTACTTGTAATCTCTCCTCTGTCAAGAGGGGGTCTCCCAAATCATCATTTTTCAGGTAGAATTCCACTAGGGGGAAAGGCAACTGATACCCCCAAGGCAAGCCGGTTTGTTTACACAGACTCCCGGCGGCAATATTTCTGACTACCACCTCTAGGGGTATTATTCTCACCCCCTTTACCAGCATTTCTCTTGGAGAAACCTGAGCGATAAAATGAGTGGGAATGCCCTTAGTTTCCAACCATTGCATCAAAGCCGAACAAATGGTACAGTTTACCTCCCCTTTGCCTAAAATGGTGCCCCGTTTTTGAGCATTGAAAGCCGTGGCATCGTCTTTGTAGTAGGTTAGGTATTCATTTTCTCTATCCGTGGCATAGACAATTTTCGCCTTGCCCTCATATAATTTAGTTCCACTAGACATGATTAGTATACTCTCCAACAGTTGTTCTGTTCCCACTATCACCTTATCATAGGGAGATTGTTTTGTTGTCCTGGAATATGATATTATGAGACCCTTGGCTAAGTTAGTGGGCCAAAGCCTAGCGGTGGAGTTGCTAGAAAGGGCAGTAGCCACAAATCGTATTGCCCCTGCTTATTTATTTGTGGGCCCTTCAGGGGTAGGGAAGGCTTTGGCGGCTAGGTGTTTTGCAGAGATGTTATTAATTTCCCCCCAACAAGACTATCAACGAGCCTGTCAAAGGCTATATAATGGCAACCATCCCGATTTTTTATGGGTTGAACCAACTTACAACGACAAAGGGGAGTTACTGACGGCCAAACAGGCAGAAGAAAGGGGTTTAAAGAGAAAAACAACACCACAAATCCGTATTGAACAAATACGTAGTATTGTTGATTTTTTGAGTCGTCCGCCTTTGGAAAGTGAGAGAAGTGTGGTGGTAATTGAGGGGGCAGATTATATGGCCGAGGCTGCTGGCAATGCCCTTTTAAAAACCTTGGAGGAGCCCGGAAATGCTACTTTAATTCTAATTGCTAACAACACTAATTCTCTACTTCCCACCCTAGTTTCCCGCTGTCAAATTGTGCCTTTTTTTCGCCTCAGTGAGGAGGATTTAAAATACGTGTTATGCCGAGCCCATTATCCGGAAATTTTGGAATATCCCCACCTGATTCAACTGGCGGAAGGGGCCCCAGGTAAAGCCATTTCTGACTGGCAAAAGCTAAGGAATATCCCTCAGGATTTAATATCTAAAATTCTTAAGTTACCCGATAAAGTTGTCGATGCATTTCTGATAGCAAAACGGATTAGCAATGAGCTAGAATTAGACACACAAATATGGCTAGCAGATTATTTACAGTCTGTCTATTGGGAAAAAGAGAGAAAACCAGAGATAATTCACAGTCTAGAGAAGGTGAAAAAACTCCTGTTTAGATATGTACAACCTCGTTTGGTGTGGGAGTGTTTCTTCCTAGAAAATATCCCTGAAACCCTTAAGCAATAGCAGGCATGGCATAACCAGGCTGAAAGTCAGACTTGTCCCCGGGAAATAAAAACAGTGTTAGGATCTTAATTGGACAATTGTCTGTAGTAGAGTAGTAAAGGAGAAAAGCCATTTACACACCACCGCTGGCAAGACTAATCGAACAATTGCAAAGGTTACCAGGCATTGGCCCTAAAAATGCCCAAAGACTGGCATTGCATATCATCAAACGTCCAGAAAAAGAGGTAGAAAGTCTAGCAGAGGCTATCCTCAATGCCAAACGAAAAATCGGCTTCTGTCAACGCTGTTTTCATCTTACTTCTGATACTATCTGTGAAATTTGTCGTAATCCTAACAGAGATCAGACCACTATTTGTGTTGTGGCAGATTCCAAGGATGTTATAGCCATAGAGAAAACCAGAGAGTACCAGGGGTTGTATCATGTATTGGGTGGGGTAATATCCCCCATGGATGGGATAGGGCCGGAACAACTACACATAAAACAACTAATACAACGAGTCAACCAGGAGAAAACCGCCGAGGTGATTTTGGCAATCAACCCCACAGTGGAAGGGGAAACCACCACCCTGTATATTGCCAAACTCCTTAAACCCTTCACCAAAGTCACCAGGATTGCCTTTGGTTTACCCATAGGCGGCGATTTGGAATATGCAGATGAAATCACCCTCGCCAAAGCCTTAGAAGGTAGAAGGGTTATCGAAGACTAATACCTCCCCCTACTCCATATCCTACTCCCCCATTCCCATGGGGCTTTGTAATCATAAAACCCTAAATTCCTTTTGACTTTGACAATATTGCTTCAATTAATTGTGGTTTTCTCATCTGGGAACGTCCTTTTATTTTCAGTTTCTCTGCTAATTTTCTCAACTGTTCTACTGTTTTTCTTTCTAGACTTTTCTGTGTAAATTCTTCTTCTTCTTCTTGTAGTGTCGGTTGTGTAGTAGGAATTGGAGATGGCTGTGGTTGGGTTGGGACGCGCCCTAATTGACCTCTGATTTCTGCTTTTATTTCCGATAATATTTCCTGTTTCAAATCTCTCAAAGAGTACTTTATCTCGGAAACTAATTGTGTCAGCCAACTTCTTAACTCTGTTCTGAATTGTTTCATCTCTGCTCTTATATTACCCTTAAATTTGGCAAAAGACTCTGGTAAATTAGTAGGCTCATCTGGGACTTCCCTCTCATCTAATTCTGGAGATTCAGGGGGTATCTTTCTGTTCTCCTCGGTGGTAGTTTGATGAGAAACTAGTTGTAAAAACTCCTCTCTTACCGCATTAGCTTGCTGGTCATTCAAATCAAAAACCCAGGCCCAAAGTCTTTCAATTTCTAGTTTTTTAGCTACAAAGGCTATGTCCTCACCATATAATATTTCATATTCAAAGTCTTGGCCATACTTGTCAGTGCGCCGCAAAATTAGAGGCAACAAGTTGCTGCCGTGTTGTTTCAAACTCTTCTCTAAAATTGCCCTTCTTTCTCCAGTTATATCCACTCTATCCGGTATGGCAATATGACAGGTGAATACTTCCCCGTAATTTATAGGTTTAATGGCCAATATTTCTCTGATTCTTGCTTCCCTTTCATCCATAATTATCCCCTAATACCTTGTGAAATTTTCCGGACATGTTTAGCTAAAGCCAAATATCCTCCCATGGCCGACTCTAAGGAAGACTCTTCGCCCGCCGTAGGTTTATATTCAAAAATAGGACATCCCTTTTCGGCAGAAAGAGACACCACATTTAGTCGGGGAATCCATGTGTCCTCTGGAAACAATAAGTTATTTGGCTCTCTGAATTCAGACTTTTTTAGCACATCTAGTACTCTATTTTTCATGTTTGTATTAAAAACGGTGGAACGTTGGTCATACATGCTAACGGCAACCCCTAAAAAAACTAAATCATCCCCCCTATAACTTTGTACTTCCTTGATTCTGTTAATAACATATTCAATAGCCCTAATGGGGTAGGGGGAAAGCTGGGTGGGAATCAAAACCCCATCAGCTGCCATGAGGGCAATACTGTTGACTTTGCCGAAGGAGGGCGGGGCATCTATGAAAATAAAATCGTAGTCGTGGTTATTCCCTATTTTTTTCTGTAGCACTCTATCAATATCAAATGTTCTGATTAAGTCGGGCTCCTTGTCACTAAGACGGATATGAGAAGGCACTAAGTCTAAACTGGTATTATGCCACTTCTTATGAATAATCACCTGGGAGAGGGTGACTTTGGGATTGAGCAGTAAATCGACAATATCCTTGTATCCCTTTTCCTCCACGTCTTCCAGAGGATCTAGGCCCAAACCCATAGTAAGATTGGCTTGGGCATCAATGTCAATAAGTAACACCCTGTAGCCAAGTTGACTCAAGGCTGCCCCCAAATTGATGGTGAGAGTGGTTTTCCCCACACCACCCTTGTGGTTAAATACCGTAATAATCATGGACTTCCTCCCATTCTCATTTTCTTTGACGAGAGAAGCTGGTTCTTGTAGTAATAACGAAACATCCCGCCCTATAATCCTAGATATTGCCCCCACCAGCTGGCCAACTGTTAGTTTTCCCTGGGAAAGAGCATTTATAACCTTTATAGCACTCCTTTTCCAGAGAAGCGTTTTGAATTGATGAAGGCAATCCCGTTGCAACAGTTGCGTCTGAGAACATTCTAAGATGGGGACAACATTGCCAGAATAGTTGAAAAAAATTTGGAAATCATAGCCGTTGGTGAGTAGGCCAAAAAGTGCCCCACTGGTTTTCAGGTATTGCTGTAACTGCCAAGAGAAGCTGCTGATTTTCTCACTGGTGGCCTTCACCTCTATAATCAAATAGGGGGGATGGACACTGAAGGCACTTCTGGGATGTACATAAAAATCTGTACGTGTTTGTCCGACCCTAAACTGTTTTTGCCAGTCCCGTTCATTGTACCCCAAAATTTCCCGCAACAGGGGTATTACTAGATTTTCCTCCACCTCCCACTCCCTGCTTTTTCGCCGGAGGCTACGGAAACATCTTTCTAAAATTTCTCTGTCTTTTGACCTGGAGCTGGACACAATAACATTATTGTATTATTTTATACAGCCGCGTCTTATCTTTTCCGATTATTTTTTGTCAATCCCTTGTTAAAAATCTTAACTTATTGTTATAATTGTTAACATAGAGGACTCATAGAGGAAATAAAAGCAATCATGAATAGGAATAGTTACGTAACCGAAGACAAGGGCCGTTTGAATAACTACGCCATCGAACCGAGGATGTATGTAGATTCCACCCAGCAGTTTGGTTTTAACAAGTATGCCGAATTGTTGAATGGCCGTTTAGCGATGATTGGGTTTGTCTCCCTGATTGGCTTTGAGTTAATCACCAAACAGGGGTTAATCAGCTGGTTTGCCCATTTATAAGGTGTAGATTTTTTCCATGGCCCTCCTTATTCCCCTCCGGGGGAGTATTTTTTTGTCTCCCAACGAGAGAGGATAAGGGCGTTGGCGGCATTACCAATGACATTGATGACGGTTTTAAACCCATCTGTAAGACGGTCAACTCCGGCTACAATAGCAATTCCCTCTACTGGTAAACCTGCCGCCGACAATACAGTAGCCATAGTGATTAGTGCCGAACCCGGTACTCCCGGGGTACTAAAGGATACAAAAAAGCTACTGACGGCAATAGAAGTGAGGAGGGGGAAGGTGATGGGGATATGATAGATTTGGGCGATGAAGAGGGCATTGAAGCCCTGTAAAATAGCAGAGCCATCTCGTTTTAAGGCAGTGCCCAGGGGAATGGCAAAAGAGGCTATTTCTTGGGGTATTCCGTATTTTTTTTGTATGTTGTCCATCAAGACAGGCAAAACAGCATTGGAGCTGGCGGTACTAAAGGCTAGAATAAGAGACTGTGTCATGGCGTGTAATAGTTTGAGGGGTTTTTCTCCCATTGCCAGTAGGATCAGTATATACACCCCCACCATCAGAAGACTGGCCAAAAGTAGCCCAAAAACATAAAGCAGCAGTTGGAAGAGGATGTCAATGCCCTGGGTAGCAATCACCGAGGCGATTAGGGCAAAAACTCCAACGGGGGCGTAATACAGGATCAAAAAGAGAGCCCTTTCGCTGAGGGCATACAGACTATCCATTAGGTCTACAAAGGGACGAGACTTTTCTCCAGCCAGGGGGATAGCAATGGCAAACACTGCCGCGGAGAATATGACTTGTAAAAGATTCCCCTCCGTCAATGCCGCCAGAGGATTAGTGGGGATAATCTTGAGTAGCCAGTCGATGATAGAAGGTTGAGAGGAGGTGATTGCCTGGGGATGGGGTAAATCTAAATCCGTTATCCCCTTACCCGGTTGTAACACCAAAGCGGTTACTATACCAATAGTCAGGGCAATGATGGTGGTGACGGCATAACTTATTAACAGTTTGAGGGTATAACGCGCCAGCTGGGAGGCATTTTGGACTTTAGAGAAGCCTACAATCAAGGAAGAGAAAACCAGGGGCACTACCAAGAATTGGATCAAACGCAGAAAGGAATCCCCTGCCGGTTGAAGGAAGTATTTCTCTATCCCGGGGATTTGACTGGGAAAGTAGCTGTTTAGAATATATCCTACTACAATGCCGAGACCCAGAGCAGCCAGAATGAGTGTCGATAGGGGCATAAATGGCCATGAAGGGGTTTTATTGGTTCAGTTTAAGATCATAACTAATCATTCATTAGCCGCTACTGGAACATCGAATAAGACATTAGTCATATATTTTTCGGCCCATTCCGCACCAAAGGCTTTTTCCAAGACACGACGGGTTTTATCATTTTGTTGTTGTTGGAGACAATAATTTTTTTGCCCCTCCAGATATATAAGTCTTTCCGAGGAGGAGACAGGGGTAGACTTAATGGCAATTCGACAGTGGATTGTCAGAAAATCTTGAACTCGATGGAGGAATGATTCTTCTTCTTCTGGACAACTGGGGCGGACAAACAGACAATAGGGGGAGAAAATATCACCCCAGGGGGGCAATTGTCTGACATCCCTAAATTGGAGAGGTGTCAACTGGGATAATTCTCGTTGATATTCAATGGGGAGGCTTTTATCGGGGGTTGTGGGAGACAAATCCACTATTGCCGCACTAATCCCCGCCTTCCCTGCCACTATATCACAACCAAACATGGGAAGGGGATAATCAGCCCGGGGAAACATCACACAGTGGAGAATATCCAGACTCTTGCCCACTTTGGCCAATTCCAGGTGCATTTTACGGAATTGGGGGGTATGGTAACAGCGATTTTGGATGGTTAACTTTTCCCCTTCTAATTTTCCTTCCACATAACCCAGTCCCTCTGGCAACTCATAGGGAGACAGAGACAGATATTCCTTCCAGGTTTTGACAATGATATTAGCCAGTTGCCCTATGAGGGGATGTAGTTGGTTGTTAAAATCAGAAGCAGAACTAGTCATAGAATTTTTTTATAATCAAATCAGTGTGAGTTTCGCTATGATTGGGTCTCACCTGAGAACAAATACTAGCACTTAGTGTACCATTGAATTATGTTTAATTTCGGCTGGAGGCAGTAGGGGTTTATAATCATAAGCCTAGGGGAGAGCTTAAAAAAGTTTAAAAAAGTTTAAATTTGTTTGTGTTTTTACCTGTCTAAACCCGTTTAAGGGCAATAGCCACCAGGATAGCAATACCGAAGGCGAAACGATACCAGACAAAAATCCAGGTGCTTTGCCTTTGGAGGTAACGGATTAACCAAGCAATAGAAAGATAGGAAAATATGGCAGAGGAGAGAAGGGCAACCGATAGGGGGAAAATCTGATGGGTGGGGAAACTCGTACTAAAAACCTCCTTCAATTCCACCACTCCGGCCAAGGTGATGGCGGGGATGCCCAGGAGGAAGGAAAAACGGGCGGCAGTGCTTCTTTGTAGATTCAGAAATAGTGCAGCCGTAATTGTGGCTCCAGAGCGAGAGACACCGGGGATTAAAGCAAGAGTTTGCGCCAAGCCGATTAGAATCCCATCCCACACCGATAAACTTTCCCAAGTGCGTTTAGGGCGGGCGAATTTTTCTGCCAAAGCCAAAAGACTAGCCATCAGGAGGGAGGCAAGGGCAATGGTAGTCATGCTGCGGAATACAGAATTGTCTAAGTCCTTTACAAACAACTTCAGCAGCAAGCCCCCTATTATAATAGGGACGGTCCCCACCACAATCCCCACACCCATTTTAAACTCCAGGGACCCGTAATCTCTTCGTCTTACAGAACTTATAACACCTTCTACTACTCCAGTTAAATCTTCCCAAAAATACCAAAGGACGGCTACGATACTACCTAGTTGGATAATAGCACTAAAGGTGACACCAGGGTCACCCCAGCCTAACGCTACCGGAATAACCTTCAGATGGGCAGTGCTGCTAATAGGTATGAATTCTGTCAACCCCTGCACCATTCCCAGGGAGAAAGCCTGAAATACGTTCATATTATCTTTGACTGCCCCCTCGCCAACTCCAGTAGCAGCTTTGGAGAAGACAAGGGGTTGCCAAAACAGGGCCAACAGGAAGCCACCGGCAATGCCAGAAAGGAGTGTGTAACCTACAGAAACACGAAAAAACCTAAACATGACTTGGTTATGAGGAGGCAGCAATGACATTATATGCCAAACCCTATCATATGCCTAGACAGAAAATAATCAACAGCCGGACAAAATCAAGACTGAGACAAAGCAGACTGTAAGGTCAGTGCTACCCTTTCACAAATGCCTTCAATCCACCTTTCATCTTGTTTGGTGTAACTGCGGGGGATATTGGTAGCCACGATAAAAACCCCTTCCTTTGTCAGGGGAAGACATATTAAACCCTGGATGTTAGGGGGAAGATAGTCAAACTCAATTTTCCCTGGGTAGTGTTTCAAGTCTACCAGATAAACTGGCTTTTGGCTTTCCATCACCCGTTTGAGGATACTCCCCTCCTTGACGGTTTCTGCCTTTCCCAGAATCCCCCGTCTTAGAAGAGTCCTCCCCCGATAGTATACTACCACGGACTTGGTAACAGTATTGCTGAGGATAAGATGACTGGCCCACGCCAAATCAGTTTTTACTGCCCCTGGCAAATCCGGTGCTAAGAAAAACCCCTCCTCTCCTTCCAAGACAACACTTTCGGGGGGAGTCGGGTTGATTTGACGCAGCAAAATCGCGGTAACCAGCAAAGCCGCAGACAGTATAATCCCTAACGCATCTGAGCGCGCCTGAGAGTCAGATACATAGGGAGTAGTCAGACGATTGAGCAAAAGGGCGACTCCCCCCACTACTCCCGCCACTAGGGGAAAATTTCCAACCCACTGATTATCTTTTTTTCCTGCCATAGCCCATAGCCAACAAGCCGTTTCCCCTTAGTGACAGGGGTGGTCCGAGCTCTTATAAAACATTATAATACAGCCTATTTCTCCTTATTTTTCTTCTCCCCCGGTTCTGTAATACGTTGGAAGAGATAACCGGTGCCCCTTGCGGTGAGGATCAATTCCGGGTTACTAGGATCATCCTCCAGTTTTGCCCGCAGACGGGATATATGCACATCCACTACCCGCGTATCCACATGTCTTTCTGGAGTATAACCCCATACCTCTTGTAGTATTTCAGCCCGGGAGAAAGGCTCACCAGAGCGACTTACCAGCAACTCCAGGAGGCTAAACTCCATGCCGGTAAGGCGGATACGTTGATCTCCTTTATAAACCTGTCTTTTGTTAGTGTCAATTTTAATAGAATTAATACAGATAACACCAGAACTAGGGATGCCAGCATTGTTAGACTTGTCCACCCGCCGCAAAACCGAACGAATCCGAGCCTCTAATTCCTTGGGGGAGAAGGGCTTAACCACATAGTCGTCGGCACCCAGTTCCAGGCCTGTAATACGATCAGCTACATCCCCCAAGGCGGTCAGCATGATTATGGGAATGTCAGACTCCTTCCGCAACTCCTGACATACCCCATAACCATCCAGTTTGGGCATCATCACATCCAGCACCACCAAATCCGGTTGGGTTTTGCGGAAAACCTCTAACGCCTCCTCTCCGTCGGCAGCAGTTACCACGTCATAACCAATCATGGAAAGACGGGTTTCTAGAATCCGACGGATGCTAGCCTCGTCATCTACTACTAAGATTTTCTCCTTGCGGTTTTCCAACTTCCTACACCTCTTGTAAATCTACTACACTCCTTTCAGGATCTAGTGTATAAGAAAATAAGCCTATTTGAAAACAAAGGGGTTTCTAAGAGGCAGTAATAAAAATTAAAAGTCCAGTCCGAGAAAATAGTGTTAGCCTAGAGGTAGAAGCCTCAGGGTATGTCAAAACCATGTCCGCATCAGATGCCGTCTCCAGAAGCAGCAGTAGAGACTTGGAGCAGGAGGCGTTGAGACGTTTTCGGCTTCTTGCCCCCATTATACCTCCCAGCTGTAAAGTTTATCGGGAAACCTGGAATAACAACACTGCTGTCTGTCTGGACTTCCAACACTGTCCCCTAGAATTAGAGAGGGTAAAGGAAAATACCCCCATCCTAATGACAGCCCTAGAAACACTGGGATTGGGCAAGTCTATTATCTTCCGCGAAGGCAATCATATAAGAGGCTGGCGTAATCTTCTCAAATTTTCCCCTTAGGTCCTAATCTTGTAGCTTAAATATCACACTTGTTACAGCCCCCAAAGGGGGTGTTGGGGTATAATATTATACCTGCTCTTAGTCATATTCCTTGTCACCCCTATGCTTCCAGTAGTAGCTGTAATCGGCAGGCCCAATGTGGGAAAGTCTGCCCTTGTTAATCGTCTCTGTGGGGAAAGGGAGTCCATCGTTTTCGATGAGCCTGGCATTACTAGAGATCGTACCTATAGACGTGCCTTTTGGCAAGATCGAGAATTCCAAGTAGTAGACACCGGTGGACTCGTATTTGACGATGATACCGAATTTTTACCCCTAATTCGAGAACAAGCCTTCTTGGCACTAAGGGAAGCAAGTGTGGCAATTTTTGTGGTAGATGGACAAATGGGGCTTACCCCCGGTGACATGGAAATCGCCGACTGGTTGCGTCATCAGCCCGTTCCTGTAGTTGTTGCTGTAAACAAATGTGAGTCAGAGAGACAGGGAGCCCTCCAGGCGGCAGAATTCTGGAATTTGGGCCTGGGTGAACCAATACCTATCTCTGCTATCCATGGTAACGGCACTGGGGAACTTTTAGACGCTGTAGTCAAGTATCTCCCCCCCGTAGATGAGTTACCAGAGGTAGAAGAAACCAAGGTGGCTATTATAGGACGTCCCAATGTCGGTAAGTCCAGTCTGTTAAATGCCCTAACCGGTGAGAAAAGGGCCATTGTCAGCCCCATTCCTGGCACCACCAGAGACGCTATTGACACCCTAGTAGAGAGAAACGGCAAGGTGTACCGTATAATCGACACCGCCGGCATCCGTCGCAAGAAAAACGTAGAATATGGCGCAGAGTTTTTTGGCATCAACCGCGCCTTCAAAGCCATCCGTCGCGCTGATGTGGTACTGCTGGTTATCGATGTGTTAGAAGGTGTTACAGACCAGGATCAGAAACTGGCCGGTAGAATCATTGACGAGGGGAAAGCCTGTGTCATCGTAGTCAACAAGTGGGATGCCGTGCCCAATAAGGACTCTTATACCATATATCAGTATGACCAGGCCATTGCCACCCGTCTCTACTTCATGGATTGGGCCCATCGCATTTTCGTCTCCGCCCTCACCGGCAAACGCGTCGAGAAAATTTTGGACTTGGTAGACGCCGCCGCCGAAGGGCATAAACAACGGGCTAGCACCTCTGTAATTAATGATGTTATTCAAGAAGCAGTCCGATGGCGTACACCCCCCACTAATCGACAAGGCAAGCAGGGTAAAATCTACTATGGCACCCAGGTGGCTACCCAACCCCCCACTATTGCCCTATTTGTAAACGACCCTGACCGTTTTGATGAGAATTACCGTCGCTATCTTGAGGGCCAATTCCGTGAAAATCTTGGTTTCCATGGCACTCCTATTCGATTAATTTGGCGTGGTAAAAGTCAAAGAGAAGGCGAAAAAATGAGCAAAAATAGGGCTACTAAGGTCTAGTCCCTCTCTTGTATTTCCTCCTTCCACTCCTCTTTTTCTACCCCCACCTTCGCCAATATTTTCAAAGGCTTATGTTTCTCCACCGTTGCCAATTGTTCTTCATTTTTTACTAACAAATTCCCGGCAAATCCCAAAGAGTTAACGGATATTGACTTAAATTTCTCCTTTCTCCTTGGCACTAACATCATCCAATCCTGAGTCACTAACAAATTGTAGTCTTTTCTCGGCACCTTGCCTCTTACTTCTATTGACAAATCCTCCAACATGCTGCGATAATATTCATAACTAATCCTTCCCATTACCCCCGGCGAATTGTTGAGCTCTTCTTGGGGAAAAAAGGCAATTTTATGTACAAAACTTAGTTCATCAATGGTAAATAAACCCCGTTTTCCTTGGTAAGATAGCACCAGCCTGTCAATGGGTATGTTGCTTAAATTTTCATCAGAAAATTCCGGTATGAACTGCAGGTGTTTATGAGGTTGAGACGCCCCGGACAGTCTGCCACCGTTATAAAACCCTAACCCTCTAACCTCCCCTAAAATTGTCCAGAGGGCCACAAAATCCGACTCTGTCAATAATTCCCACTGAGATTCAAACTCCCTAGTTACAATCAAAACATGATGATTCACCACATTAAACTTGTTTAATATAGCCACATGTCTTTCCCCCACATCCCCCACATATAAATTCTTATCATAGGGCAAAAAGGGATTGAAATTGGGATTTTTCTTCTCCTCCTCCTTTTGTTTTTTCTTAGCCTCCTCCTTTTTGGCCAAATTATCTACCACCCTCACCACAAAAGCAATGCCATTTTCTTCTATAATTCTCCGGTTACATGGAATGGAATTGATAGCCTTTAACTCCACTGCCCTCCGGGTGGCGTCTGTTATTTTTTGCCACCAATTTTTATGATTATCAACCATCTTTATTATCCCAATATTCTTCGGCACTAATCTAGTATATAACAAGGCAGAATCTCGTGATAAAGTCGGCAAACCTCCCGAAATAACTCAAAATAAACAATACCCAATATTCTCCCTACTATCAGGTGTTAGAGAAGGAAAATTCAATCACACCCAGAATGAATCAAATAGTTGCAGTCAATACAGGTTAGCTAAAATAAAATAGAGTCTGAGGTGAATGTCCATTCATTTCATTATGAAGTCTTCCCCCTCACCCCCCCGTAAAGCCAACAGTCTCCTTGTTTTTTTTACTTTCTTCTCCCTGGGGATTGTAGTCTCTGGTGTTACTTATTATTTTGGACGTAAATTTATAATGGGAGAGCAATTAACCCCTCTCTCCAGTGCTAAACTAGTGCCTGAATCAGCCTATACTACCGTCTTTATTTCCACCTCATCCAGGGGGTGGCAAAAATTATCCCAATTCGGCAATGCCTCTGTTTCCCTTAGCACTGTCTTCACTAACGCCATTGATAACCTACTCAAAGACAGTCTCGGAAACCCACAAAATAACCTAGATTTAAGAAAAGATATTCTCCCTTGGCTGGGGGGAGTCTCCCTTGCCGTTTTCCCCTCTCCTAATACAAAAGATAATATCGACATTGCCGTAATTGGTGGTATCAAAAACAAGTTGCGCGCCTATCTTTTCTTCCGCAACTACCAGAAACAAATGCCCGAAAAACCCCCCTGCAATAGGTATGATAAAATCGACATATGCCGTCTAAAACTAAGAGAGGGGAGAGATGTCTATGTGGCAACTTTTGACAACTATCTTGTCTTGGGAGATGAACAAAAAACTGTAGAATCAGTTATATCAGCCTATCAAAACGGCAATAATCTCGCCAAAAAATATTCAGATAAATCTCCCCAAGACTATAGTCAATCACTGGTTCACGTCTACTTTCCCCAATATGGCAGTACTTTGGTTGATACTCTTCAAAAACTTCAACCAAACCAACAGCAACTTGATACATCTCTTCAGGATATTCTACTCAGAATTAAGACAGTAGCTGCCGATTTAAAAGTCGAAAATCATGGCATAAAGGCCACATTAACTGTTCAACATGATAGAGGAATTTACAATGACTTCTACCCCAAACCAGTCTCGCCAGATGTGTTAGCTAACATACCTAATTCTGCTATACTCGTTATAACTGGGGGAAACTTAAAAAACTCATGGGACTTTTTCCAGAAAAAAAGGGAAACCATCCCCGACTTAGATGAGTTGCTTGTCCAACTAGAATTGTTAGCTAATCAGGAGTACAATCTGGATTTAAACAAAGACATTTTTAGTTGGCTGGATGGAGAATTTGCCCTGGCAATAGCTTATGACAACAGTAAAAATTCTCTCCTAGACAATTTGCAGGGATTGTTGTTAATAAAAACCTCCAATAAACCACAAGCAGAGAATACCCTTGCTCTCCTAGAGGAGAGGGCAAAACTTAATCCCTTTATCCTCCTGGAAAACCGAAAAGAAAAAAATCTCAATATAACCGATTGGAATTTGTCTAAAAGGACTATTCTTTCCCACACCTGGTTGGATAATAACAGTTTGCTATTCTCCCTTGGCAGAGGGTTAGATTCCTCAAACATTCCCTCCAGAAATAATAATTCTATTATGCAGGATTCTAACTTTAAGATAACAACACAATCCCTCACCAAGAATAACTACGGTTACTTTTATCTAGACTTGGAAAAAACTCGTCATTTGCTTTCCAAAATCAACCCTCATATACTCGAAAATTTACCGGGAGATGCACCAGTTTTATTAGAATCCGTTAGAGCAATTGCAGCCACTAGTACTTCAAATAATGACACAACTAAGCTAGAATTTAACCTATCCCTAGTGAGAAGAGGCTCCAGAAAAGTACAGCAAGGCGATTCTTCTCTGCCCAGTGAGAAATTGCAACCATAGTGTCTACTATGAACACCTTAAATTCAATCCCTGAAGAAGTTGTTGAAAGGGTAAAAAATCTGAGGAAAAAAATTCAAGAGGCCAGTTACGCATATTATGTCTTAGACAAGCCAATAATGGAGGATGCAGTATACGACCAATTATACCGGGAATTACAGGAACTGGAAACACAATATCCCTCCTTAATAACCTCTGATAGCCCTACTCAAAGGGTGGGAGAGAAGCCTAGTAGTCAATTTACTCCCATCCCCCACAGAATCCCCATGTATAGCCTAGAAAATGCCTTTAATTTCCAACAGTTAAAACAGTGGGAAACCCGCTGGCAAAGACAGTTAGACACCATACCGGAATTCGAGTACGTATGTGAGTTGAAAATTGACGGTGTGGCTGTAGCCCTCACCTACGAAAATGGAGTTTTGGTAAGAGGATTAACCAGAGGAGACGGAATAACAGGAGAGGATATAACTGCCAACATAAAAACAATTAAAACCATCCCCCTGCGACTCCACACCGAATCCCCACCACCGGTTTTAGAAGTAAGAGGAGAAGTATTTTTACCCCTAGAAGAATTTGAAAGAATTAACCAAGAAAAAAAAGAAAAGGGTGAATCTCCCTTCGCCAACCCTCGCAATGCTGCCGCCGGCACAATTCGGCAACTCGACCCAAAAATAGTAAGCCAAAGGAGACTAAAATTTTTTGCCTATGCCGCCCACATTTTACCGGAAGAAAATAATATACTAGCTACCCAATCAGAGACTTTAGAATACCTCAAACAGATAGGATTCCTAGTAAATGAAAATTACCAAGTTTGCCCCAATTTGGAGGCAGTAAAATCCTATCTAGAATCCTGGGAAAAAAGACGTAATGAACTTCCCTACACCACCGACGGAGTGGTAATAAAAATTAACTCATTAAACCTACAAAAACAACTGGGTTTTACCCAAAAATTCCCCCGTGGCGCCATTGCCTATAAGTTTCCGGCAGAAGAGGCTGTAACCAAAATAAAAGATATTGTCCTAAGTGTGGGACGCACTGGCGTAGTCACCCCCATAGCCATCATGGAACCGGTTTTCCTGGCAGGCACCACTGTCCAAAAAGCCACTTTACATAATGCCCAACATGTGCAAGAATTAGATGTTAGAATGGGGGATACTGTTGTCATTCGCAAGGCTGGGGAAATAATACCAGAAGTAGTAAGGGTAATCAAAGAATTACGCCCTAGCCACACCCAACCCTTCTTAACACCAGAAAAATGTCCGGAATGTAACTCTCCCCTCCACCGAGAAAGCGACGCCATAACCCGTTGCCTCAACAATTCTTGTCCAGCAATCCTCAGAGGGAGTCTGATACATTGGGCCAGTAGGGATGCCATGGACATAACCGGATTGGGGGAGAAGACTGTTGTTGCCTTGATGGAAACTGGGTTAGTAAAGTCTATTCCCGATTTGTACTATCTTACCCCCGCAAAATTATTGCCTCTGGACAAAATGGGCAAGAAATCCGCAGATAACCTTATTCGGGCAATTAATAACAGTAAAAAGCAACCTTTTCCTAGGGTATTATACGGTTTAGGAATTCGTCATATAGGGGCAGTAAATGCCAAAATTATAGCCGAAACCTTTAAGGATATTGACAGTTTAATGAAGGCATCCACTGAAGATTTAATGGCCATTGACGGCATCGGCGAAGAGATAGCCTCCTCCCTGGTGTCTTGGTTTAGAATAGAACAAAACAGACGGCTAATCGACGAACTGAAAAATATTGGCCTTAGACTTCAACTGGAGGAAAAAGTGGAGGCAAAAGAGCAAAAATTGGCGGGGAAAGTGTTCGTCATCACCGGCACTCTCCCGAGCATGACGAGGGAAGAAGCCAGGACTATTATAGAAAAACACGGGGGCAAAGTCAATAGCAGTATTAGCAGTAAGGTAGATTTTTTAGTAGTAGGAGAAAAACCAGGTTCAAAGTTGGAAAAAGCGAAAAAAATGGGAATAAAAATCATAAACGAGGAGGAGTTGTTGTGGTTGATAGGGGGATGAAAAACCCCAGTTTATTATTATTCAAAAATCCCCCTAATCGAAAAAAAATCGAGTGACTACTTTCCGTTGTTCGTCAGCTTCTTTACAAGTCTGCAAGAGGGTATGACTGTCATGAAAGGCAAAACAAATCAGCTGCTGACAACGGGAAATAATCTCTCGATTACAAATAGCACTAGCCTCGCCAAGGGAAAGATGATCGTTTTGCGGGTTTTCCACTAGGTGAATTACCTGTTTTAGTTGCTCTTGGGATTCCCTTGGCTGGCGAGACAGACTCTGAGGTAAAATAACAGTAAGCATGTTGGGGTCGGCGCGCATGGCTCCTCGGATGGCGGCAGCATTCGTGCCAGAGGCGCCAGAAGTGATGATCCTGTTACCCTGTAATACAAGAGCATAACTCATCATCTCGATCAAGTACTGATGAGTGATTGGCACATGACGGGAACCGAGAATAGCTATTTTCTTCCCGCCAGTCTGTTGAATAGCCGCCAACTCCTGTGCCAAGGTGTCGATTTTGGGAATCTCTAGTGATTGACTCAAAGACCGTCCACTGAACCTTAGTTTTTTCTTGATATTCTAACAGATAGTAGCTCCCACCCAGCCAACTTTCCCTCCATTTTTACCCCCGGTATTGCCTTTTCCCCTCCCGGGTGATATAATAGAAGGGTGCAGGGGCGTATAGCTCAGCTGGTTAGAGTGCATCGTTGACATCGATGAGGTCGCCCGTTCGAGCCGGGCTACGCCCATTTTTTTTTATGGGGGGAGAGGTAGAATGTTAGTTTATGGGGAACACTACCGCACCATCTGGCTGAAACCCGAGGACGACACTACAATACAAGTAATAGACCAACGGTATCTACCCCATCAGTTTGTCATTGAAGACTTGACCACCCTAGAAGAGGTGTGTGTAGCTATCCAGGAAATGCATGTGAGGGGTGCGGGGGTGATAGGGGCTACGGCAGCCTTTGGCATGTATATTGCCAGTGTAGAGGCACAGAAGAAGGGGATTACCCAAGTACAGTCTTTCTTGCAAGAAGCGGCTACCCTCCTGAAGGCCACTCGCCCTACCGCCGTTACCCTGTCTTGGGCGGTAAATCGGCAGTTACAAGCTATCGCTCCTTTAGGCAATAACATAGAGGCTATAAGGGAAACCACCCTGATGGTGGCCAAAGACATAGCGGAAGAGGATGTGGACTGTTGTCGTCGTATAGGGCAACACGGTGTTAAACTCATTGAGGGAATTAGCCAGAGAAAGGGAGGTGACACGGTTAATATCCTAACCCACTGTAATGCTGGCTGGTTAGGGTGTGTGGACTATGGTACAGCCACCGCCCCCATCTACCAAGCCCACAACCAGGGCATAAAAGTGCATGTTTGGGTGGATGAAACCCGTCCCAGAAACCAGGGCGCTAGCCTCACCGCCTGGGAGTTAGGGCAACAGGGGGTTCCTCATACCGTAATACCCGATAATACCGGCGGCCACCTGATGCAACATGGCATGGTAGATCTAGTAATTACAGGGTGTGATAGGGCTACATACACAGGGGATGTGGCAAACAAAATAGGCACTTATCTAAAGGCCCTTGCCGCCAAGGACAATAATATCCCCTTTTATGTGGCCCTTCCCTATTCCGCCTTCGATTGGGATATTGCTGACGGTATTACCCAAATACCCATTGAACAGCGGGACCCGCGAGAGGTAAAGTACGTAAGGGGTTTATGTGATGATGGTATAATCCGAGAAGTTTTAATTACACCCCCCTTCTCCCCAGCCGCCAACTATGGTTTTGATGTTACCCCTGCTCGTTTGATTACGGGTTTTATCACCGAAAGGGGTATTTGTCAAGCCACTACCGAGGGAATTTTTAGTCTTTATCCGGAAAAGAGAAAACAATCTTCCTATTAGGGGTCAGTTTATAGGGTTTAGTTTCTGGTGTCCCATGGATCCGTGGGGAAGTCCTGCTCCTTGGGTTTTTTCTCTTTTTCTTCCACTTTTTCCCCTTTTTCTGCCACTTTTTCCTCTTTTTCCTTTCTCACTTTGTATTCTCGGAGGGGGATAACATTATTTTTTTCTCCTGCTTCCAGGTATTCTAATAATAGTTTTTTGTTGTGTTTTGCTTGGACTAAATCAGGGGCGAATTCGCAGGCTTTTTCGTAGTAGTGTAATGCCATTCTATATTCTCCCCTTTCCATATAAATTAGTGCCAAATTGTAGTGAGCTTTTGCATAGGAAGGCAGCAATTCTATGGCTTTTTGATAGTTGGCTACTGCCCTTTCATTGTCTCCTAAATCCCTGTAAACTTTTCCGATATTGTAATAAGCCTTTGCCAAGGAAGGGTTCAGTTTCAATGCCTGTTGGTAGTCTGCCAATGCCCCTTCTTTATCTCCCAATTCGTAGCGGACATTGCCACAGTTATAAAAAGCCTGATAAAGATTTCTATTCAGTCTTATTACTTGGAGATAATCCTCAAAAGCTTTTAACAAATTCTTGGCTTTTTCATAGGCCAAAGCCCTCCTATAATAGGCATACGCCGACATGGGATTTACCCTTATTTCTTCGGAGAAATCAACTATAGCCCCCTGATAATCCTTGAGATTGTACTTTACAAATCCTCGCCAGTGATATGCTAATTCATAGTTAGGATTTAGTTCAATTGCCCTGTCCAAATCCTCTAAAGCCTTCTTCTCCTCCCCCAGTCGCCAATAGGCAATAGCCCTTAGCAAATAGGTTTTATAGTCCCGACTGTGGCTTTCCAGAATCTTATTGTAACAGTAAACCGCTCCCCTGTAATCTCCTTTCGAGTTACAAAAGTTTGCCCTCTCTAGATAGTCATTAGTCTCCAGCAACATTGATGATAAATAGGGTCTCAATCCCCCTGCGTACAAAAGGTCATTCACGGACAAGGACAGGGGAAATGTCTCCCTGCCATATAGCAGGTATTCGGAACAGTTAAACCCTGCAAAAACAACAGTAATATGCTGGGCATCTAGGGAAATATTGTCGGGCGAATATAAACAGAAAACCATTTGGTTTTGACCTAAATCATCAGCATAAAAAACCCACTTTGTATCCGAAATATTCCCAGTACATATCTTGACAATGATGCGAAAACGACGACTCTCCCTCAAGGCTAAAACAAGATAATCATTGACTATGTTTTTATCGGGATTTACCTCTACAAGCAAGTCTCCATAAACAAGAGAAATTGCGTGTCTGGCAATGCGATTTTTGAAGATATTTTGAGCTACAGTGGATGAAGAAAATGAATCATCATCGGCTTTCAAAATTTCCAGGGAATCCACAATGGAGGCAATGGCATCCCGAGAAATGGTTACATATTCGCCGAAAACATACTTTTCCTTGTAGGGCAAAAGGTTACCCCTCTTGAGACGAGAAATAAAATCTTTTTGTTGTTCCCTTAAAATGGCTTTTCCTTCCATTGCAAACACGCCAAAAACCTGCGCCCAGGCCTCATTATGTTTTTTTTTACGTATAATAGCTTCTCTGATAAAAAATGATAGCAAATAATGCCCCTGTGGCTAAATTGGCTTTTTAACTTTGGATGAACATTCTGGTAAAATGGAGGGCAGAGTAGAAGGGGAATTAGACGATAAACCATGGCAGATATCAAGCAGGAAAAGGGCAAGCAGGAAAAGAATTTAACAGAAGAAGAAAAACAAAAAATAATTGAGACGCTCAAACACAAAGAAGGATGTTGGGTAGATTGGGGGAAAGCCTGCCAAACCCTACAAGACAATGGCATGACAGAAGAAGAGATTTTTGAGAAGACAGGATTCCAAAGCAGCCATCAAAATCTGGTGATGGTTGCCAGCAAGGTATACGACAGTCTGGTAAAGGCAGAGGCAGAAGAGACATTGCTGGAGTATTATCGGGGCCCCCGCAGTGATATACTTTATGAACTAAGGATTTTAAATCTACAAGAGCGATTAGCCGCTGCCCGTTTGATTTACGAGAAAAAACTGGATGTAGATGCCGCCAAGGAGGTAGCCAAGGCGGTAAAAGAATTCTCCCGTCTCAGCCAACCACCGGCGGGTTTTAGTTTCCATCCCGGCGACGCAGTGGCCTACCAATACTGGAAAATGGCGCGTCAGAAGAAAGAGGTGGGGGAAAAGGCGCGTCTGATTGCCGAGGGGTTGAAATTTGCCCACACCGAAGCTGCTAGACAGAAAATCGAAACTCTTCTAACGGAATTGAATGTAGTCACCCCTAAAACCCCTTCGCCGCCACTGTTGCCCATATATCGTCTTGAGAGTGATGAAGAGTTGCCCTGTATTTTACCAGTAGTGGGAAGACTCCCCCTACAAGCCGAGGTACTCAAAAATATAACCCATTTAAAACCAAAAGGGCCCTTTGGGGTAGTAGAAGTGGAAACCAACAGCCGGGTGGTAACAATCCCCAGTTGGCAGGCAATACTAAAGGCAGAAAAACCAGTGGTCATATTCTGTCGGGGAAAAGACTTGCCCGGAAGTGTAAAAAACGAATCAGAAGAGTTGTTGGTGGTGGTAGACTTGGCTGTCACCCAGTGGGATATTAATCGTTATTTCCTAGTAGAGGGAAAAGAAGGAGACTTACAGTTACAATGGCTGTCTTCCCCCAGCCAGAAAATTCATGGACAGGTGGTGGTGATAGTCAAACCAAGAAAAATCCTTGATGAAGACAATCTCACCCAACCCTGGCAAATGGATGATTAACTTTCCGACGCCGGTATGTCTTTTTTCCTGGGTATCCTGGGGAAAGCCGGAGTATAGATGGATACACCAGTACTCAAAAGTTGATTGAGAGCCCTCAGTTGTTCGGCAGTGCCCATACAAATAAGGGTATCCCCGGCTTCTAGAATGGTACCACCAGTAGGGCCAGCAATCAAGATGCCATTGCGGCGACGAATGGCCACCACTAAAGCCCCGGTTTTAGCCCTCAGCCCCGCCTCCATGAGGCTTTGACCTATAAAAGGACAATCGTCCTCCTGCAGACGGAATTCCTCCAGGTAAAAGGATTTTTCTGTGCCACTTATAATCCCATCCACAAAATCCATCACCTGGGGGCGTAGGGCGGCAGCAGCCAGTCTCTTTCCCCCTGTAATATAAGGAGATACGACTGCATCGGCTCCAGCCCTTTGGAGTTTCTTAACCGCCTCCTCGGTACTGGCACGGGCTATTGCCCTAATATTAGGATTAAGGGTTTTAGCAGAAATAACAGTGTACAGGTTATCGGCATCAGAGGAGAGGGCAGCAATAATACAGGCAGCAGTGTCAATCCTGGCCAACAGGAGATATTCATCCAGGGTGGCATCCCCCTGAATGGCAAGATAGCCCATTTGAGTGGCCCTCTCCACCTCTTCTTTCTCAGAATCGATGACGATGAAGGGAATACCCTCAGCGGCAAATTCCTGGGCTACTACTGTCCCCATTCTGCCAAAACCACAGACAATATAATGTCCACTCAGTTTGTCTATCACTTTCCTTTTTTGTCTCAGACGTATACCTTCCTGAAAATAACCCTGAATAATTGCCTCCGTAAATCGGTTTACCATGTAGCCAATGGTAACTACACCGGCTACAATTAATACCATGGTAAACAGGCGGGAATGGGGTTTGAGAGGACGAATTTCCCCGAAACCCACTGTAGACAAGGTGATCATGGTCATGTAGGCGGCATCCAAAAAGGGCCACTTGTCCACCAACCAAAACCAAATGGTACCAGTAATAAACAACCCGGCGAGGATAACTACACTGCCAATCAATTCCCGCCTGATTCTCTGGTAATCTGGACTTAAAAAGTACTTGTGCTCATAGTCCCGCCCTTTTCGCCTCATCCCCCTCTCCCCTATTTACAGTCCACAATATTTTATATTTGCAAAACGACATGAGAAAATAGACTTATATCGCGCCAATACGAGCCTGTAATTGTAAACCCCAACAGAAGGAAGAAAGGAAAAAATGAGCGACAATTGGAGAAGCAAAGTCATAACCCAGGGGGTAGAAAGGACTCCCAATCGTGCTATGTTGAGGGCGGTGGGTTTTGGGGATGAGGACTTTCAAAAGCCCATCGTCGGTATAGCCAACGGCTACAGCACCATTACTCCCTGTAACATGGGGTTGAATGACTTGGCCAAGACGGCAGAATCCGTATTGCGGGAAGCCGGGGCAATGCCACAAATGTTCGGAACTATAACTGTAAGCGATGGTATCTCCATGGGCACGGAGGGGATGAAATACTCCCTGGTATCAAGAGAGGTGATTGCTGATGCCATAGAAACTGCCTGTAACGCCCAAAGTATGGATGGGGTAATTGCCATTGGCGGCTGTGACAAGAATATGCCTGGCGCCATGATTGCCATCGCCCGAATGAATATCCCCGCCATCTTTGTCTATGGAGGCACCATCAAACCTGGCCACTACAAGGGAAGGGATTTAACCATTGTAAGTGCCTTTGAAGCGGTAGGAGAGTACAGTGCCGGTAAAATCGACGAAACCGAACTGCGGGAGATCGAAAAACACGCTTGTCCTGGTGCTGGCTCTTGTGGTGGCATGTATACTGCTAATACCATGTCCTCCGCCTTTGAAGCCATGGGCATGAGTTTGCCCTATTCCTCCACTATGGCTGCAGAAGATCAGGAAAAAATCGATAGTACAGCTGAATCCGCTCGTGTTCTAGTAGAAGCCATCCGCAAACAAATTCGCCCCAGTGACATCCTCACCCGTAAGGCTTTTGAGAATGCCATTGCTGTCATCATGGCCGTCGGCGGCTCCACTAACGCTGTGTTACACCTGTTAGCTATTGCTAATACAATGGGAGTACCCCTCACCATAGACGACTTTGAAACCATTAGACAAAAGGTGCCCGTGTTGTGTGACCTTAAGCCCTCAGGACGCTATGTTACAGTGGACTTACACAAAGCCGGTGGTATACCCCAGGTGATGAAAATACTACTACAACAGGGTCTAATTCACGGGGATGCCCTTACCATCACCGGGAAAACCATTGCCGAGGTGTTGGAGGATGTGCCTCCCTCCCCCCCAGCAAATCAGGATGTCATCCGTCCGTGGGATAATCCTGTATACAAGGAGGGACACATAGCTATCCTCAAGGGAAATCTTGCCACGGAAGGGGCTGTGGCCAAAATCAGTGGTGTCAAAAATCCCGTAATCACTGGCCCCGCAAGAGTATTTGACTCCGAGGAGGAGTGTTTGGCGGCCATCCTGGCCGGCAAAATCCAAGCTGGAGATGTGATTGTAATACGATACGAAGGACCAGTGGGAGGTCCCGGCATGAGGGAAATGTTAGCTCCCACTTCTGCCATCATTGGTGCCGGTTTGGGAGACAAGGTAGGATTGATCACCGACGGTCGTTTCTCCGGTGGGACTTATGGGATGGTAGTAGGACACGTGGCACCAGAAGCTGCTGTGGGTGGCACTATCGCCCTAGTACAAGAAGGTGATAGTATTACCATCGATGCCTACCGTCGCTTATTACAGTTAAACGTTTCCGAGGAGGAGTTAAACCGTCGTCGGCAAAACTGGAAGCCACCACAACCCCGTTATCGCCGTGGAGTCTTAGCAAAATACGCCAAACTAGTATCCTCTAGTAGTCTAGGCGCCGTCACCGACTTAAATCTATTCTAATCACTCCTCCCCCGGCCCCCCACCGAAGGAGGTTGCCATGAGTCTCTCCCTAATAACCAACGCCCAAACCTATGGTGATAAAACCGCCATCATTGCCCAAGAGGGGGTTTTTAGCTACCGAGACTTGCTAGACGCCTCCCACCAGGTAGCAACCCTTCTGTTACAGGGGGAAAAGGATTTAAACTGCCAACGGGTGGCCTATGTTGTCCCCTCCGGTTTTACCCACGTGGCAGTACAATGGGGCATATGGCGCAGTGGCGGTATCGCAGTGCCCCTTTGTCCATCCCATCCCCTGCCAGAATGGGAATACGTCATCGATAACGCCCAGGTGTCAATCCTCGTCTCCTCCCCCCCCTTTGAAAGCCCCTGTCGAGATTTAGCTAGCCGTAAGGGGTTACGTTTCCTCTCCACCACGGAAATATCCCAAGTCATTACCCCCTCTCCTCTCCCCCTCCTTGACGACAATAGAGGCGCCCTTATCCTGTATACCAGCGGCACTACTGGCAAACCCAAGGGCGTTTTACATACCTTCAAAAGTCTTCTCGCCCAGGTAAACAGTCTTGTCACCGCCTGGGAGTGGACTAGTAGTGACCGTATTTTACATGTACTACCACTGCACCATATCCATGGGATAGTAAACGCCCTCACCTGTGCCCTATACAGTGGTGCCACATGTCATCTGTTGCCCAAATTTGAGGCGGAAACCGTTTGGCATCTGATAGCCCAGAAAAATTATACCCTCTTCATGGCAGTGCCCACTATTTATGTCAAACTGATAAACTACTGGCAACAGGCAGACGCCTCAACCCGCGGCAGACTGTCAGACGGTTGCAAATCCATGCGTCTGATGGTGTCGGGCTCAGCACCCTTGCCGGTCTCTGTACTACAAAAGTGGCAGGAAATCTCCGGCCATTTTCTCCTCGAGCGTTACGGCATGACGGAAATAGGCATGGCTTTATCTAATCCCCTCCATGGCAAACGTCTAGCTGGTTATGTGGGCACTGCTTTGCCGGGAGTAGAAGTGCGATTGGTGGATGAAAATGGGGTGGTAATCCAAGAAGATAACGTCGCTGGCGAAATACAAGTGAGGGGTGACACCGTTTTTTCCCAGTATTGGGCAAATCCAGAGGCCACCCGCCAAGCCTTCCAAGATGGCTGGTTTCGCACGGGAGATTTGGCTGTTAGGGAAAATGGCAATTATCGTATCCTCGGCAGAATCTCCACAGACATCATCAAAACCGGGGGTTACAAGGTATCCGCCCTAGAAATCGAAGAAGTTTTGCGCACCCATCCCTCTATTGTAGACTGTGCCGTTGTAGCTGTGCCAGACGCCGAGTGGGGCGAAAGAGTCTGTGTGGCAATTATAACAGAGGATAAACAGCTCACCCTGGAAAAACTTAGGGTTTGGGCAAAAGAAAGACTAGCCGTATACAAAATTCCCACCCGGATGGTGGTTGTCTCCCACTTCCCCCGCAATCCCATGGGTAAAGTGATTAAACCCGCCTTAAGACAACTGTTTGACCCACATGCTACCACCAGCCAGACGGGATAAATACTCCCTTTAAAGACAGCACCTTTTCCGGTTTCATTACATAACACCAGGCTAACTGCCACTCTTGAATTTCCTCATCATAGGCCATCACCTTCTCCCTTTCATACTCGTTGAGGGGAGAATTTTTTATGCCTGTATACCCCTCCAACAAGTCCAGATTTTTTAACTCCCTCTCCCCATGGACAAAGTACAACAAATAACCATATACCTTACCCCCTCCCCCTTCCTCCATCGTCATGGCCGGATAACCAAAAGGCAGATGATACAGTTTCCCCTTTGTCCAGGATTTATGTTCAGCTTTAGTTCTCCCCTGACAGTATACTCTATAATACACCCCACCTGGTTTCAGGGTGCCATACACGAATACCGGTAACATTTTCTCTTTACCCTCTCTCTTGGCTACGATTATAAATTCTTTGACATTTTCCTTCCCCAATTAGTATCAGAAAACACCATCTATTTGCCAGTAAAACTATCAGTTTTTAAGAAATGTAAAAAAAGCAGGGGGAAATACTAAGAGAAGTTTAAATCCAAACCCCACAGGCAACAGGAATTCTATTATGCACAATAGAATGAAAAAAAATAGGTGAGGACTGTTAACAAAAAATGACTGCTACTGTAACGGAAAAAGCAGAAACAAAAACCGTCAGCAAATCCCTCAAAATAGGCATCCCCAAGGAAATATACCCCAATGAGCGTAGGGTAGCCGCTACCCCGGATACCGCAGCCAAGTTGCAAAAACTGGGCTTTACCGTCTTGGTGGAGACAAAAGCCGGGGAAAACGCTGATTTTGACGACCGTCTCTACGAGGAAGTGGGATGTAAGATTGTCCACAGTAGGGAACAATTGTGGCAAGAAGCAGATATAATCCTAAAAGTGCGTCCGCCACAACCGGAAGAAGTAAACCTGTTAAGCCCTGGTAAAACCCTCATCGGCTTTATCTACCCCTCCCAAAACCCGGAATTACTACAACGGTTGAAAGAAAAGCAGGTCACCGTATTAGCCATGGACACCATTCCCCGCATCAGTAGGGCACAAAAAATGGATGCCCTCTCTAGCATGGCTAATATCGCCGGTTATCGCGCAGTTATCGAGGCGGCAAACCACTTCGGTAGATTCTTCACTGGCCAAATCACCGCTGCTGGAAAAGTACCTCCTGCTAAGGTTTTGGTAATTGGGGCAGGAGTAGCTGGTTTGGCCGCTATCGCCACCGCTAAAGGCTTGGGCGCTATTGTTCGCGCCTTTGATACCAGAAAGGTGGTAAAAGAAGAGGTAGAAAGTCTAGGGGGGGAATTTTTGGAATTGGACTTCCCAGAAGACGGCAGCGGCGAGGGCGGTTATGCCAAACCCATGAGTGAGGAGTTTATCCGCGCAGAAATGGCCCTATTCGCCCAACAAGCTAAAGAGGTTGATATTATTATCACCACCGCTCTCATCCCTGGCAAGCCAGCCCCCCGACTCATCACTGAAGAAATGGTGCGTAGTATGCGCCCAGGCTCGGTAATTGTAGACTTGGCTGCTGAACAAGGGGGTAACTGCGAGGTTACAAAACCCGGTGAAATATATCAGTACAATGGTGTAACTATTATAGGCCTCACCGATTTGCCCAGCCGCATGGCAAGTCAAGCCAGTCAGCTATATGGCACTAACCTCTGGCATCTTCTAAAAGATATGGGAGGCAACGACAACTTCCATATTGACATGGAGGATGAGGTAATCCGCGGCGCCTTGGTAGTCTATCAGGGGGAAATCACCTTCCCACCGCCAAAAGTACCTCAACCAACCCCCATCACCACATCCTCCACAACTCCTAAAGTAGTCTCCCTGGAAAAACACCAGGAGAAAAAACGCAGCAATAGCCTGGTTTGGATGATTTTGGCGGGTTTGGCCCTGCTGGGTGTCGGTTTAACTGCCCCAGAATCTTTCATGTCTCATCTTACCGTCTTCGTCTTGTCCATCTTCCTCGGTTGGCAAGTGATTTGGAATGTTACTCCCGCACTCCATACTCCCTTGATGAGTGTCACTAACGCCATCAGTGGGATTATTATTATCGGCGGCATGTTACAACTTTCTGGAAATGTCACCTCCCCCACCACCATCCTCGGCGCCATTGCCGTCTTTGTGGGCACTATTAATATCTCCGGCGGCTTCCTCGTTACCCAGAGGATGCTTCAAATGTTTAGAAAATAATCTCTATACTTGAATGATTCACCACACACAAAGGTATTTCTCCGCCTTTGTGTTTTTTTGTGTTATCTACTTCCATCTCGCCTCCTTACCCCCAGAGGCTATTACCAGAGGCTGTTAGAAAAATCTTTCCATCATACTCATCTTCACCAGAGAATTTATCAACAAAAAGGCAAATAATCCCCCCAGGCAAAAAAAAACTAAACTCCAGCTTTGGTGTGTTGTAGAGGCTAGGAGAATCCCGTTGAGGAAGGAAAACCCCGTAATACAGGCATAGATTAGAGTTTTCACCGCCAAATATATACTTTTAGCAATTCTCTCCTCCTCTAACGAGCGACACCGGATTTGTAATTCCCCCTCCCCTAAACGCTTCTGGAATTCATTAAACGCTCTCTCCCAACGAGGGGGTTTTTGCAATTGTTGTTGTAATAGCTTCTTGCCCTCCCTAGCAAACACTACTAGAATATTACCAGAACTGTTAGAGCGAGTTAGATTCCTTACAAAGGGTTGACTGGCCGCCAGTAGGCTATAATTGGAATCTAAAGTACGGGCAATGCCATCTAGTGTGGTTAAGGCTTTGATAACAAACGTCAACTGGGGTGGCAGACGAAAGGGTTGTTTTTCAAACATTTGATATATTTCTGCACTAATTTCCTTAAAGGCATTCACATCCAATGGCTTGTCTAAAAACCGATTCAACAAAAAACTAATCAGTCGCCTCACCGCCGTCATGTCACCCACCGGTTTAATTAACCCCATCTGGATTAGGGCCTCTAACACCCTGTCTGTGTCTTTTTGTAAAATAGCAAAAAATGTTTGTACCATCTGTTCCTTTGCTAAGACATTCACCTCTGCCATCGCCCCAAAATCATAAAATATGATTGCACCATCTTCTCTTACAGCCATGTTACCAGGATGGGGATCTGACTGAAAAAAGCCATCTTCTAATAGTTGTTTCAGGTAGGTGCAAACCCCCAACTCTATCAGTGGTTTTATTGGTATATTTTTTTCTATTAATGCCTCCCTGTCATCTATTTTTATCCCCGGCAAATACTCCATAGTTATGACTCTCTTTGTGGTGTATTCCCAATACACTTTTGGCACTACCACCCTCGGATTGTCCCGAAAATTGTAACTAAATCTTTCCGCATTTTCTCCCTCTTTTATGTAGTCTATCTCCCGGCTAAGAATTTCAAAAAAATCCTTGGCAATTAGGTCTATTTCGTATCTCCTAAAACCGGGTATAATGAGGTTGGCAATCCATATAATATTCTCTAAGGCCTTAAAGTCTACCTCAAACAGTTTATCCAGGTTTCTTCTTTGGACTTTCACCACCACTAGTTTCCCATTTTTTAACTTAGCACGATGCACCTGTCCCAAACTAGCTGCCGCTAGGGGCACCCTTTCAAAGAATTCAAAAATTTCCTCTATTTTCTTGCCTAATTCTTCCTCAATAATTCTTATGGCTTCTTCTGACAAAAATGGTGGTACCCTATCCTGTAGATTAGCCAATTCCTCCACGTATTCTAGGGGTATTAAATCTGGCCTGGTGGATAAAACCTGTCCAATTTTGATAAAGGTGGGTCCTAATTCCACCAGTTTTGCCACCAACCATCTTGCCCTTATCCGCCTCTGCAACTTGCCATTTTTTCCCCTTATAAAATCCCATGACAGTAGCAATATGAACTGCAAAACAGCCTTGGCAACCTCCCACTGTCGCCCCAAGAGAGAATATTCATCCCTTTGGTTATTTTTGTGACTAAATCCTCTCATTCCTTTCCTACATTGGGAAGAGTAATGGTAAAGGTGTTCTGATAGCAACCACTTTCCACTTTCGGCACACTGGAAACTGTAATAGCCCCATTTAAATTATCCACCCACAACTTCACTAATGCTAGTCCCAGCCCTGTACCACTATTGGTTACATTTGCGACCCTTTCCCCCTGGTAAAAGGGCGTAAATAATCGCTCTTGTTCCTTCTGAGATATTTCACTACCACAGTTGGTTATCCTAATAACTGTTGACGATTCTTCTGGTAATATTTCTAAGAATATCTTTGTTTTCTCCTCAGAAAATTTAATAGCATTTTGTAACAATTCCTTGAGGATTGATTCCAGAATATTAAAATCACTATATATATGCTTTTGCCTTATAATTTGCACTAATTCCAGCTGCTTTTCCTGCAAATTTTCCCTGAAGTTATTGGCCAGATTTTGCAGTAACTCCTCCCAGGATATTTTTTGGGCATAAATCGTAAGTTTATTCTCCCGCAGATTTTGAAGGTTAAGTAGATTTTCCACTAGGGCAATTTCTTTATCGCATTCTTTGGCCAAAATTTCTAAATAATTAGCTATTCTTTCCTCTTTGTTTATCAGTTTTAGCATCTTAATGCCCATCTTCATATTGGCCAGGGGCGTCTTTAAAGCATCACTTAGACTGGCAATAAATTGCTCCTTCATCTGATTAGCTTTCCTTAATTCCTCCACATATTTGCGCAGTTTTTGTCCTAACTTGGCCTGCACCTCTAGACTCACCTGTAGTTGGGATGTTCTTTCCTGTACCAAAGACTGTACCTTCGCCAAAGTTTGTTGATTAATCATGGCAGTGGCAATTTGTTTTGCCATCCACTTAACTACTTCTGTTTCTGCTGCTTGCCAACGTCTGTTATGCTTATTTTCTACCACCAATAAACCCAGAGTAATAGGCCTGGAAATTTCGGGGTTTCTTGCGTTAAAGATAGGGCAGATCAGAAGTGACTTTAGCCAGTTATAATCGAAAATCTCTTTTAATTCCTTTTCCTGGTTTAATCCCTCTAGGGATTCTAGCTCTTTTTTACTACATATTTTAACAATATCAGGAGCTTTTTGCCAACCATAGAAAGTCAAAAACGACTCAGATATATGGTAAGAAAAATTTGTTTCAATGCCTCCAATTTCTTTGGCAGAAGTGTAGTGAAAAAAGACCTCAACAGTGGTGGAACTTTTAACGTCTTGGGGGGAGTGAAAAGAGAAATTGTTGTATTTGAATTTCAACCCCAAGAGACGCTCAAATTTAAGAACTTTGGCGGTGTTAATAATTTCAGGCTCAAAAACAGAATCCATTGAGTGGGGGAAAACAAACAATTACAGCTAAGAGTAATTATACCCCCGGTTTAAAAGGTTAACTAATGAAAGGGCAATTTTGCCAGGGGGCTCGCTAAAATGAAAAAGTAGTTACGGACAAGAATGCCCCATGGACACTATTGTAATTCCCAAGTACTCCCTCGACAGGGATTGTACCACCCTGTCCCGTCACATTCTCCAACAATTAAACAACTATTCCGGTGAAGCCCAGGACCTGAGTGCTATAATGGGCCGGATAGGCTTAGCGGGAAAACTAATCGCCCGTCGTCTTAGTCGTGCCGGCTTGATGGACAATGTCTTGGGGTTTACGGGGGAGAGTAACATCCAAGGGGAGTTGGTGAAGAAAATGGACGTTTATGCCAACGAAGTGTTTATATCTGTTTTCAAACATAGTGGTCTAGTATGTAGACTAGCCTCAGAGGAGATGGAAAAACCGTTTTATATACCGGAAAATTGCCCCATTGGACGTTACACCCTATTGTACGACCCCATTGACGGCTCTTCCAACGTGGATATAAATCTAAATGTAGGCTCAATTTTCTCCATCAGACAACAAGAAGGGGAAGACTTAGACGGCAAGGCAGAAGACTTGTTACAGGATGGGAGGAAACAGGTAGCAGCGGGGTATATCCTCTATGGCCCGGCTACTGTGTTGGTATATACCATGGGCAGAGGGGTACACTCCTTCCTTTTAGATCCTAGTTTAGGGGAGTTTATTCTGGCAGAGGAAAATATCCGTATCCCCGAACATGGTTCAGTGTACAGTGTTAACGAGGGGAATTTCTGGCACTGGGATGAGGGATACCGTAATTATATCCGTTATGTCCACCGTCACGAAGGCTATACAGGGCGTTACACTGGTGCTTTGGTGGCAGATGTCCATCGCATTCTCACCCAAGGGGGCGTATTTTTGTACCCCGGCAGCACAGATAAACCAGAGGGGAAACTCAGACTCTTGTACGAAGTAGCCCCTCTTGCTTTTATAATTGAACAGGCTGGGGGCAAGGC
Organism: Geminocystis sp. M7585_C2015_104; assembly: GCA_015295805.1. Classification (NCBI taxonomy): domain Bacteria; kingdom Bacillati; phylum Cyanobacteriota; class Cyanophyceae; order Chroococcales; family Geminocystaceae; genus Geminocystis; species Geminocystis sp. M7585_C2015_104. Next base: position 106,695 of record DVEF01000041.1, read on the forward strand.
CACCAATGGGCGAGAGAATATACTAGACATAGTACCAAAAAGTCTGCACCAGCGGACTCCTGTTATTCTGGGTAGCCCTAAAGATGTAGAGTTAGTACAATCCTTCCTTCTCTGAGGGGGTTAGGCATGTGGGGGCGGGGGTAGATGAAGAGACTACCAGGGGTGCGCCCGCCTTCCATTTACTTGAGAAAATTTACTAATAAATAGGATGAGAAAAAGGGAAGAGGAGGCGGGGTGTAGGAGTTTATGACTACAAACACCCATCAATCAGAAACCCTCAAGGGGCAAGGGACTTGTGATTTATATTAGCCCCTGCTTATTCCTCCATAGGGAAGATGCCATCGGCCATTTCTACTTCTTCCTCAGTGGAGGTGGTGCTGGTGAGACTGACGTTTTTGATTTCCAACTCGGCTTTGACTTTTTTTTCAATAGCCTCTGCGATGTCGGGATTGTCTTCTAGGTACTTAACAGCATTGTCTCTGCCCTGAGCGATGTTTTCCCCTTCGTAGCTATACCATGTTCCCCTGCGAGTGATTATACCAGTTTTTTCTGCCAGGTCCAAAAGACAACCCACCCTGGATATACCCGAACCGAAGATAATATCAAATTCTGCCACCCGGAAAGGGGGGGCTACCTTATTTTTAGCAACCTTTACCTTGGCCCTTATCCCGTATTCTCCGTCAGTGCCCCTTTTAAGGGTTTGAACACGACGAATATCTAGTCTTACAGAAGCGTAGAATTTCAGGGCAGTGCCCCCTGTAGTTACTTCTGGGTTACCATAGCTGACACCAATTTTTTGACGTAATTGGTTGAGGAAGATGACCGTTGCCCCGGATTTACCTATGTTGCCGGCAATTTTCCGCAACGCTTTACTCATCAAACGGGCCTGTAATCCAACCTGATTGTCACTCATTTCCCCCTCAATTTCTGCCCGAGGCACCAGGGCCGCTACTGAATCTACTACAACTATGTCTACAGCTGCACTACGAACTAGCTGGTCTACGATTTCTAGGGCGGCTTCCCCATGATCTGGTTGTGCCACCAGCAAATTGTCCACATCTACCCCCAAGGCAGCAGCATAGGCCGGATCTAATGCATGTTCTGCATCCACGAAAGCGGCAACGCCTCCACTTTTCTGCACTTCGGCGATGGCATGTAGGGCAAGGGTAGTTTTCCCGGAACTTTCTGGGCCATAGATTTCGATAATCCTGCCCTTAGGATAGCCGCCACCCATGGCCAAATCTAGAGTCAGGGCGCCACTGGGGATGGTTTCCACCTTCATTTTTGTGGCATCCCCCAAACGCATAATAGAGCCCTTGCCAAAATTCCTCTCTATTTGGCTTAGTACCAAATTTAGTGCCTTTTCCCTTTCGGGATTGTGAGTAACTGTACTTGTTGCCATAGCTGCGCTGACGCCTCTTAATTATAGTGTGCTCCTCTTTCCCCGACACCACTCGTCTTCCAGACTCCCCAGTCGACTGTTGTCCTCCACCAGTTGGTGCCCAGGGGTATTAACATCCTATCTCAATTTTCCCCGATTTGCCATTCTCTCTGTATTATTTGTGTAAACAAATAAATGGAACCAGGGTAACTGCCAGTAAAAGCATCAGTGAGGAAAGGGCTATTCCTGCCCTTTCAAGTTTTTTCAGCAAGGGCAACACCTGGTGCTGGAATACTAGTTTATCCCGGTAGTGCAATTCTACGGGCTTTTCCCACACCTGGCCGTCATACCAGCTAGATTCCTCGTAGACTATGAAGCTTTTTACTAGGCGATCTCCTACATAACGCCATCCCAGGTATAGACGAATCAAGACAAAGGCCACAAATAGACAACCCCCTAGGCTACTTGCCACCAGAAAACTCAGGGTTTGCCGAGAGGGAGTAAAACTGGCGGCGGCAATGGGGGCACAAATTAATAGACTACCTCCCCATACCCATAATAGTTTCCTTATAAATGGCCCCCATGGCAAACTCGCCCAACTGAAAAACCAAGACTGTTTCAACTCCTGGTATTCATTAATAGGCAATTGTTCCTGGGGCACCGGACAAGTCCTGGTGGGTTGTTCACTCATAAATCCCCTATCTATACGGCCACATTTAAGTCAACTGGAACTGAGGAGTATATATAACCCTTTCTGCCCCTCCCCAAAAGGCTTCCAGGTTGTAGTATCTTCTTACTTCCGGCAGGAAAATATGGACAATTACATCCCCATAGTCATGGAGAATCCAGTTACCCTCATTTTTCCCCTCAATCCGCAGTGGTGTTAGCCGGAATTTTTCCTCTATTTTTGTTTCAATGGAGTTAGATATTGCCTTCAACTGCGGTTGGGAAAAACCCGTCATTATCACGAAATAGTCCGTCACATAAGATAGTTTTTCCACATTCAACAGGACAATATCTTCTGCCTTGCGCTCGTCTCCTGCAGCGGCAATAGCCAAAGCCAATTCCTTGCTATCTACTTTTGGGCGTTTTTCTAGTTCTAGTCTCCCTTCAGTCATTCACTCCCTAACTATTTTTTTTTCTACTATTATATCATCCTCCTTCCCGGTGGCATCCTCCCTTTATATTTTTTAATTTATGCTTATCGGGGGGCATCACTTGGCGATCCCCCCGCAATTTCAGTTAAAAGGAAATAGAAAAATACGGATATACGAACTTTAAATTTCTCGAATACCGAACTTCACACTCCCAGAAACAATTGTACAATGAAGGTGTCAGGTAAGAGGAGAACGCCAAGATTTGGGGTTTTCTCCAGTTACCTGATTTTCACAAGTTTGACCATTTTTATAAGATGAAAAAAAGATTAAGAAGAGGAGGTAACCATATGGCATTGGTACGTTGGGACCCTTTCCGGGAAATTGAAATGGTAAGACGTCAAATGGACCGTTTATTTGATGAACTAATGCCCACTCTAAGAGAACCAGTGGACAGAATGTCCTTTGTTCCCGCCGCGGAATTGGAAGAAACTGGGGATGCTTTCCACCTGAAATTAGAAATTCCCGGCATTGATCCCAAAGACTTGAATGTAGAAGTGTCCGCAGACTCCGTAAGCATTAGTGGGGAAAGAAGAGAGGAAACCAGAAGTGAAGAAAAAGGTGTAACTCGCACTGAATTCCGTTATGGCAAATTCCAAAGAGTAATTCCTCTCTCCACTCGCATTCAAACTGACAAAGTACAAGCAGAGTACAAGAATGGTATCCTCAAATTAACTCTCCCCAAAGCGGAGGAAGAAAAACACAAAGTAGTCAAAATTAACGTGGTTTGATTCCTAGACGAGGTACATCCTCTTGTTTGAATAATCCCTGGAGGTGGTAGGAGAGAGGATGAAAAATTCCCCCCCTATTCCCACCTCTATTTATGTAGCTAATTAGGAGTAATAAACTATGACATCCCCCTACGCTAAACCGCCAGAAAAATGCGTCTCTGCCACCTTTAAGGAGGAGAAAAAGCTAGAAGATGCCATCAGGCGCCTCTTGAATCGAGGAGTGCCCAAGGAGAATATCTCCATTATTGGTCGTAATTTCCAATCCCAGTCCCGTATTACTGGCTTTTTGACCAAAAAAGACGTTATCCTGGATGGCCTTACCAGCGGCGCCATCTACGGCTCCCTCTTCGGCTCCCTTTTAAGTCTGTTGACGGGGGTGGGAGTACTGTTTATCCCCTTCATCGGTGCTGTGGTGGCCGCAGGACCATTGGCAGCAGCCTTACTGGGGGCTACCAGTGGCGCTCTATATGGGGCCCTAGGCGCAGGCTTGGGCTCGGCCTTAATCTCCCTGGGCATGCCTCAGGATAAGGCGGCCATCTATCAAACCCGTGTTCAAGCAGGAGAGTTCCTCTTGGTGGTAGAGGTGCCAGCGGAGAAATACGGTGAAATCTTCCTCTTACTACAAGCTGCCGGTGGCGAGGAAGTGGCCGTCACCGACATGCAAATACCCCGTCAACCAGAGGGGACCCTCACTAGCAATGAACAGATTTCCCCAGAAATGAGGGCAGACCTCTCTGAAGAGGCTCAGAGTGAATTCCTCCAGACCTACAACCAGTCCCTCCAACAGTCCAATGACATCACCAAGGCCCTATTTAAGGCTTGGGAAAGGATAAAAAGCCTTTTTGAGCGGGACGAGAATGGGACTTATTCCAAACGTAAGTCTGATTAGTCAGTGGTGGGGGGTTTTGGGGGCATTAGTCAATTCCCGGTAATGGGGTGAAGAAAGGCGTACTTGTCAATCCATGGCAGTAGGGGTGACCATATTGCTAGGGGCCTTTGCCCTCAAGGGGGATTGTTTGGCGATTGGAGGTAGTGACAATGGGCATGGGTACTGACTTCAAAGACTATTATGAAATTCTAGGTGTAAGTAAAAACGCCACCACGGAGGAAATCAAAAAGGCATACCGTCGTCTAGCCCGGAAGTACCATCCTGACCTCAATCCGGGAGACAAGGAGGCAGAAAGAAAATTCAAGGAGATCAACGAAGCCCATGAGGTTTTGTCTGATCCGGAAAAACGTCGCAAATACGACCAGTTTGGCCAGTATTGGCAACAGGCGGAAAGAGGTCAGGGGGTAGGATTTGGCAACTTCGACTTCGACTTCAGTGGCTATACCAGTTTTGATGACTTCATCAACGAGTTACTGGGTCGTTTCGCCGGCGGTAGGGGAAGGCGAGTATATACCTATCGTACCAGTGGCCCAGGAGGCTTTCGAGAATATGTAGAATTCGGTGGCGGTGATCCTTTCTCTACCTTCACTGAAACTACCCCCCAAGATGCAGAGGCTAGCATCTCCCTAAGCTTCTCCGAGGCTTTTAGGGGTACTCAAAAACGTTTACAAATAGGTTCGGAAACCGTCACCGTCAGAATTCCACCTGGCGCTAAACCTGGTAGTCGTATCCGCCTCAGAGGTAAAGGACGACTCAATCCCTTCACTGGCGAAAGGGGAGATTTATACCTTACCATCGAATTACAGCCTCACCCCTTCTTCAAATTCGACGGTGATAACCTCACCTGTGAAATCCCTATAACCCCAACAGAGGCGGTGCTTGGCGCCACCATCGACGTGCCCACCCCCGACGGCAAGGTGAAAATGACTATCCCAGCCGGCGTCGACTCCGGACAACTGTTGCGTCTCCGTGGTAAGGGTTGGCGGAATCCTAAGGGCGATCGCACCGACCTACTGGTTAGGGTGAAAATCGTCACCCCCAAAAACCTCTCCCCCATGGAAAGGGAATACTACGAAAAACTACAAAAATTCCAAAACTTCGATCCCCGTCAAAACATAGTCAACATAAGCCTCTGAGCCCCCCAGTTATTATTTTCTAGAGCCGTTAACTTCGTTAAAAATGATTTATCTTCCCGTCACTGTCTTACTGTTTCTGATTTTTATCCTCCTTTTGCCCTTCTTCTGGATAGCTATTGCCCTGGATGTAGTGGAGATAGCAGTGGCCAAACTGGGCTTTTCCCCCGCGGTGGCTTTTTTTCTTTTTATGTCTGTAATTCTGGGTAGCACAATCAATATACCCCTCTATGAAAGGGTATCCCAGATAGCCCTAATGCCCGATTTTATCGACCTCTGGCTAGCCCGGTTTTGGGGTATTCCCCTGAGGCAGATTGAACAAAAAACCATTGTAGCCCTCAATGTAGGCGGCGGCCTAATCCCTACCCTGCTGGCTATCTACCAGTTTACCCGTGCCAACCCCCTATTCATCCTTTTTACCACTGCTATCGTCACCTTTGTCAGCTATTATTCCGCTCAAATAGTGCCTGGGATAGGGATACAAATGAATGCATTGGTAGCACCTCTCACCGCCGCTATGGTATCCCTCCTGTTAACTGGTGGCGAGGGGGCACCCCCCATTGCCTTTGCCGGGGGCGTCTTGGGCACTCTTATCGGTGCTGATTTGTTACACCTGCCTGAAATAGAACGTATGACTCCCGGTGTCCTCAGTATCGGCGGGGCGGGCGTATTCGATGGTATTGCCCTCTGCGGCTTGTTTGCCCTTCTTCTCACCTGATTTTCCCCCTCCAATAATTGTTAAAGTATAAGTGTTAAGTTTTGCAACAGGACTTATCCCATCATGTTGGAACTATATCAATTTGAACTATCTCAGTACTCCGAAAAAGTTAGACTTATCCTGGACTACAAGGGGTTAGAATACAAGAAGATCGAAGTTACTCCCGGTATTGGTCAACTGGAAGTATTTAGAATTTCGGGACAACGACAAGTACCGGTATTAAAGGATGGCGACACGGTAATAGCCGACTCCACCGCCATCGCCTTTTATTTGGAGCGCAAATACCCTGAAAGGCCTATAATTCCGGAAGATCCTGTTGCCAAGGGCAAGTGTTTATTGCTGGAAGACTGGGCAGACGAGTCTTTGGGCATCAAAGGGCGTAAAGCCTTCATTGGTGCCCTTAATTATTATCCTGAATTCCGCAAGTCCTTCCTACCCAAGGATACCCCCGACATTCTCAAAAATGTCATTACTGCCTTTCCCCCAGACATCCTTAGAATTATAGGCACTGGTGTAGGCCTTGGGGTAGACATCTTTAAAGAGGCCGAGAAGGAATTAAAACGAGTTTTAGAGGCTTTAACCCTTATACTCCAATCACAACCCTATCTTACCGGCGACCAACCCACCCTTGCCGACTTGACCGTTGCTGCCCTTTCCACTATCATTAAATTCCCCCCTGTCCGTTACTATGACGTTAACATCGAGATAGAAGGCAAGGGAATCCCTGGGATTGCCGATAATCCCGCCTATCAGCCTTTCTTTGAATGGCGCGATCGTCTCTATGCCACCTACCGTCAACCCGTAAGTAAATCCTCCAGCGATGGCTCCAGCTCCGGTAGCAACAATGGTGACAAGCCTACTACAATAGAGATCGAGTAGTCTTTAACACAACTAATCTTTTATACTATCCCCTTCCTCTTTGGGGGATAGGTTTTCTTTGTTTTTCTCCCCGTTTTTTCTTCCGCCCGCCTATGGATTTTCTCATCCCCGGTAGCGACTTTTTTTCCTGGATCTCTTACGCCCAAACTCTGGCTAAACAACATAATATTACTTCTCGTGAATTAGAGCTATTGGTCACACATTTTACCGACCTTTCTTCTCTGGATTTGAAGCTAAAAAAATATCGGCAAAAGCCCTACATAAATAGCAAAATATCTTGGGAAAAACTGAAAGAACTTTGGGAATTAAGAGTTACAAAGAGAACTCCAATCCAGTATATAATAGGGGAATGCTATTGGCGCAATTTCAGCTTGACAGTCACCCCCGATGTCCTTATACCTCGTCCAGAAACGGAATTAATCATAGATTTAGCACTGGAAAAAACTGAAGAATACCCTCATCTGCGCCAAGGAAAATGGCTGGATCTAGGCACCGGTAGTGGCGCTATTGCCGTCGCTCTGGCTCAGGTGTTCCCTAATGCAGAAATCGTAGCCGTTGACAGAAGCGAAAAAGCACTAAATATAGCTAAACAAAATGCCCAAAGGCTGGGGCTTTCTGAAAGAATTAAATTCTACAAAGGCTCTTGGTTTGAGCCTATCAAAGAACAGAAAAATAGCTTCAGTGGTATCCTCTCTAACCCACCCTATATCCCCACCAGCGAAATAGCCTCATTGCAACCAGAAATAGCCAATCACGAGCCAATAATAGCATTAGATGGCGGGGAAGACGGGCTGCAAGCCATAAGAGAAATAGTAGAACAATCCCCACAATTTTTGCAGGATAACGGCATTCTAATTCTGGAAATAATGACAGGACAGGGAAAGATGGTAGAAGAAATTATTAAACAAAAAGGCCAATATACAGACATGGAAATTCGTAAAGATTTAGCAGGTTTGGAAAGATTTGCCATCGCCCGAAAAACCCCACATCAAGGAGAATAATCTCAATCCCTCACCAGCTGTAATTAGCCGTTTAAGAAAAGGTTAAAAAAAAATACAAATAGGGGGAAAATTCTGTTAACATATACCGTGTATAGCAAATCGAGCACTCTTGTCGAGGGCATGCAGCTGTAAAAGGGCATAAATAAAAAGGCATAAATAAAAAGGTTAGAAGGAAGTAAATATGAGGGAAAATCAAAACCGGGCACCACAAACCCATTCCCCCCAGGCAGATAAACCAAGGGAAGCATGCGGCATTTTTGGCATCTACGCCCCAGGGGAGGCAGTGGCTAAACTCACCTACTTCGGCCTATACGCCCTACAACATAGAGGTCAAGAATCCGCCGGAATCGCCACCTTTGACCAAGAGGGCAACTGCTATTGCCACAAAGATATGGGTCTAGTGCCCCAAGTCTTCACCGAGTCCATTATAACTAGTCTGCAGGGTCACATAGCAGTAGGCCATACTCGTTATTCTACCACCGGCTCCAGTGTAAAAGTCAATGCCCAACCCGCAGTAGTACAAACTCGTCTCGGCCAATTAGCTCTGGCACATAATGGCAATCTTGTCAATACCATGGAACTAAGGGCGGAACTGGATAGGCGCAATTGTAAGTTCCAAACCACCACCGACTCGGAAATGATTGCTATAATGATGGGACAAGAGGTGGACAGTGGGAAGGATTGGGTGAGTGCCGCCATCGCCGCCTTCCAGTGGTGTCAGGGGGCATATAGTCTGGTTATTGGCACCCCCGACGGCCTGATTGGGGCAAGAGATCCCTATGGAGTTCGTCCTCTAGTAATAGGTCTTCTGAAAACGGGAAATGGCACCCCCCGCTACGTATTGGCCTCAGAAACCTGTGCCCTCGACATCATTGGCGCTGAATACCTTAGAGAGGTGAGGCCAGGAGAGTTGGTGTGGATTACCGAACAGGGTTTGACCTCTCAACAATGGAGTCCTTCTCGGCCTAAATTGTGTATTTTTGAGATGATTTATTTTGCCCGCCCGGACAGTATTGTGGGAAAAGACAGTCTGTATGCCTATCGTCTGCGTCTAGGGGAACAATTGGCTAGAGAATCCTACAGCCCTGCCGACATCGTCATAGGAGTCCCTGATTCCGGTATTCCCGCTGCCATTGGCTACTCCCGTCAGTCCGGCATCCCCTATCAGGAGGGATTGATTAAAAACCGCTATGTGGGGCGCACCTTCATCCAACCCACCCAAAGCATGCGAGAACATGGCATACGCATGAAACTTAACCCCCTCAGGGACGTTTTAGAGGGCAAAAGGGTAATAATCATTGACGATTCCATCGTGCGAGGCACCACCAGTAAAAAAATTGTCCGCGCCCTCCGAGAAGCCGGCGCCAGAGAAGTGCACATGAAAATTTCTTCTCCCCCTGTAACTCATCCATGTTTCTATGGTATTGACACAGACAGTCAGGAGCATCTCATAGCCGCCACCAAGTCTGTAGAAGAAATTGCCCGTCAGATAGAGGTGGATTCCCTGGCCTACCTCTCGGAAGAGGGCATGCTAAAAGCTACAGGCATTGAGCCCGAAAATTTCTGTACTGCCTGTTTTAATGGCAGATACCCCATCGAAGTCCCAGACAACGTAAAACGCTCTAAACTGATGCTAGAAACCGTCAACTTTTAATTTTTTTCAGCTTCTCCCAGGCCAAACGGTATTTTTGCAGTCTTTGCCAGTCTTTTTCCGAAAGAGGGGCAGGGAGTCTAGTAATGTCCATGTTGTCCTGCAAGTCAGCCAGTTTCACTTCCACCGCCAGAGGGTTTTGGCTAATCCTGTCAATGTACTCCTCATAAGACTCCCCCTCCCTGTGAGTCAAACAGGCCAATGCCTCCAAAATCTCCTGAGGGAAGCCTTCCCTTTCCAAGTCTGCCAATGTCCAATTACTGTCCTCTACTACGTCATGCAACACCGCCACCATCTTCCCCTTCAGCGAACTTACCCTCAACATTAGTGTAATGGGGTGCAACACATAGGGCAGTCCATTCTTCTGTCTTTGATGCCGATGGGCGGCCACCGCAATCTCAATTGCCCTTTCCAACAGCTCACTCTCGTCCTTTCCCATTGTCTTCCTCCCTTGGCAAATACACTCCTCCCTTGTCAGGGTAACCTGTTTTAGGTTATAATCTATAGGGGAGCAAGGAGAGATGGCTGAGTGGTCGAAAGCGGCTTCCTGCTAAGAAGTTGTGGGGCCAAAAGCTCCACCGGGGGTTCGAATCCCCCTCTCTCCGTTCCCATCCCCCCCTCAGGAAAGGGGCAATTGGGTCTGTGGGACTAGTGCTGGTTGGCTGCCTATCCAACAGGGTCGGGGTTTCCCGCTTTTAGTGGCAACGGTAACTTAGGCTGGTGGGAAAAACTGGTTGGAAGAAAATGTCAAACCCGCGTGGGGTGGACCCCTAGGTCTTCTAATAGGCCTTCTGGGGGGGTTGGTGTGCTGGTGAGGAATTAGGGCTCTTCTTCTAGGCCTTGGGGGGGCTTGTCGCCTTTCTAGCCGCAAACCTAAGGCCGTTAGAAGGGCCTCCCCGTATCTTTCTATAACCTACCCTACTACCACCACTCTTCAAATAAATGCCCTTGAACGTAATTCCCGGCCCCACTTGGCCCTTATCTTTGTTCCCTTTTTCTTGTTCTTCCTTACCGACCCCCTTGCCCTTGACCAAAAAAACACACTCTCCCCCGCCGTCCCGGGGGCTATGAGAAACACTCGAAAGGACCTTAGCCGGTTTTAGCTATACAAAGGAGCAAACCCCCTGTGTTTTGGGGTCCACCTCAAATCGGAGCGGCGGGATTTGAACCCACGACCACCACTACCCCAAA